>CAMZDU010000300.1 GCA_947305445.1 uncultured Selenomonadales bacterium | reverse complement strand
GGCTTCGCGGAGGGTAAAAAACTCGGCGGCGCGGTCGTTCGAAATCGTGTCAGGCGACTTATGCGCGAGGCTTACCGACTTAACAAAAATTCTCTTCGCCGTGATTGCGCCATGATTCTTGTCGGACGAAAATTTCTGATTGACGCCAAGTTCAAGGACGCCGAAAAAGCTTTCCTCGACTTGTGTAAACGTGCCAAGCTTTTTAAGTCATGACGAAATTTTTAATAGCTTTGATAAAATTTTATCAACGGTGGTTGTCGCCGCTGAAAGCTCCGTGTTGTCGTTTCGTGCCGACGTGCTCGACTTATGCCGTCGACGCGCTCACGAAATATGGTTTGGCTCGCGGAGGATTGTTGACGCTGTGGCGAATTGTGCGTTGCAATCCGTTTTGCAAAGGCGGCTATGATCCGGTTGAATAATTAGGAATGTGAAATTAGGATTTGGAGGGTGATAATACAACCACAACTCAAACAAGTTCTCATTCCTAATTGCAACAATTCCTAATTGATAGAAGGATGTGATGTTTTGGGCGAGCCCGGAATTTTCAGCGATATTTTCGCGCCGATAGAATATTTGATGAACATTGTGCTGACTGCTCTGTATTCGTTTACGGAAATGCTCGGTGTGCCCAGCTACGGCTTGGCGATAATTTTGCTTACTGTATTGATAAAAATTTTAGTCTATCCGTTGACGAAAAAACAACTCAAATCCATGAAGGCAATGCAACGCATTCAGCCGCAGATGAAAAAGTTGCAGGAAAAATACAAAAACAACCCCAAACTCATGCAACAAAAACTGATGGAACTTTATCAACGCGAGGGAGCCAACCCGATGTCCGGTTGCCTGCCGATGTTGGTGCAAATGCCGATATTGATGGGCATGTATTACACGCTGTTCAGTTTCGATTACGGCGGCGCACCTCCGTCGTTTGCGTGGATGCCCAGTTTATCCGAACCCGACCCGACCTACGCGTTGCCGATACTGTCGGCGGCGACGACACTTATGCAACAGTGGATGATGTCCACCGGCGAAGTTACTCAACAAATGCGCGTGATGATGGTTATAATGCCGATTTTTATCGGCTGGATAAGTTTGCAATTCCCCGCAGGGCTTGTGCTCTATTGGGTGACAATGAACGTCGTGCAGATAATTCAGCAAGGCTGGACGAATCGACACGACGACGACAAGGAGGCGACTTAAATGGCCAATGTTGTTGAAACGACCGGCAAAACCATAAAAGAGGCGATTCAAGTTGCGGTCGCTCGGCTCGGCGTCAGCGAAAAAGATATTGACGTTGAAGTTTTGGAGACGCCGACGAAAAAATTTTTCGGATTGCTCGGCGAAACGCCCGCGAAAATTCGTGCCACGCTAAAAATTTCTGCGCCGCCCGTTCATATCGAAGAACCCAAACCGATTGACGAGCCGGCACCGATTGAAGAAACGCCCGCCGAAAAAATTGTCGAGCCGCAACCTGAACCGCCCGTCGAAAAAATCTCAGAGGAGCCTGCCGAAAAATTTGAGCCGGTATTGGCACCGTCACCCGCAGACGAAGAACCGTCGGAGCAACAACCGCTCGACCGCGAACAAATCCTTCACGCGGCGGAAAATTTTCTGCAGGACGTTTTCGCGGCAATGGAACTCGAAGTTACAATCGAAGTCACCGTCGAGGAGGATGGTTACTTGCTCGACTTGAAAGGCAAAAATCTCGGCCTGCTTATCGGCAGACGCGGGCAAGCTCTCGACGCCCTGCAATATCTGCTAAATCTGGTCGTCAATCGCAAGCTCGACGAAGACAAAGTTCACTTCACCATTGACGTTGAGGACTACCGTCGTCGCCGTGAAGAGGCATTGATTAAGCTCGCCAAAGGCGTCGCCGAACGCGCAATTAAAACTCGCCAAGACGTCCGCTTGGAGCCGATGAATCGTCACGAACGCAAAATAATTCATACCGTTTTGCAGGACAATAACCGCGTCGAAACTCACAGCGCGGGCGAAGAGCCTTATCGCTATGTAATTGTCTCGCCCGTCAAGCGTGCCAGAGGAGGCCGCTCAAGATAACTTTTATCAGAAAATTTCTCCCGTCAACGCGACGGGATTTTTTTTCAATTAATAATGAGGAATTAGTAATGAGGAATTTTGAGAGCGATACAATCAGCGCGATTGCAACTGCGCCAGGAGCAGCCGGCGTCGATATCATTCGCTTGAGCGGGTTGCACGCGATTGACATTGCCGAAAAAATTTTTGATCGACCGCTGACAAAAATTTCGAGCGGAAGAATTATTTTCGGACACGTGAAAAATTTTTCGGGCACGATTGTCGACGAGGCCATTGCACTTGTCATGCGTGCGCCGAAATCTTACACGCGGGAAAACGTCGTCGAGTTGCAATGTCACGGCGGCAGTGTCGTCTTGCGCGAAGTGCTCAAGCTCACCTTCGAGGCGGGCGCA
Organism: uncultured Selenomonadales bacterium; assembly: GCA_947305445.1. Lineage (GTDB taxonomy): Bacteria > Bacillota > Negativicutes > Selenomonadales > Selenomonadaceae > Quinella. The sequence continues at coordinate 54 of CAMZDU010000300.1, read as the reverse complement.
CGTCCTGCCGAGCGCGGAGAATTTACGAAGCGAGCATTTCTGAACGGACGAATC
>CAMZDU010000299.1 GCA_947305445.1 uncultured Selenomonadales bacterium | reverse complement strand
TTTTCTCATAATGTGTTTATCATACCACTTTTTTGCTCTGAACACACGTTCTAAAATTTTATGAATCACTAGTCTGTCGGTTGTCGTACATGCGAGCGTAATAATTTTTGTACTCGCCGCTGATGATTTTTTCCCACCAAGCGCGGTTGTCCAGATACCAAGCAACAGTAAGTTTAATGCCGTCGTCAAACTTCGTCCGAGGCGTCCAGCCCAGCTCACGTGAAATTTTCGTCGGGTCGATGGCGTAGCGTTGATCGTGGCCTTTGCGGTCGGTGACGAATTCTATCAACTCTTCGCTCTTGCCGAGAATTTTTAAAATCGTTTTGACTACTTCCAAATTCGTGCGCTCGTTGTGTCCGCCGATGTTATAGACTTCGCCGATTTTCCCGCGTCGAATAATCAAGTCAATCGCCGCGCAATGATCCTCGACGTAAAGCCAATCGCGGACGTTAATTCCCTTGCCGTAGACAGGCAACTTTTTGTCGTGAAGCGCGTTGATAATCATCAGCGGAATTAATTTTTCGGGGAAGTGGAACGGACCGTAGTTGTTCGAGCAGCGACTAATCGTCGCGGGGATTTTGTACGTGCGCTGATAAGCTTGCACGAGTAAATCGGCGGCCGCCTTGCTTGCCGAATAAGGGCTGGACGTGTGCAAATTCGTCGTCTCGGTAAAAAACATATCGGGTCGGTCGAGCGGCAAGTCGCCGTAAACTTCGTCGGTCGAAACTTGATGAAAACGCTTGATTCCGAATTTCCTGCAGGCGTCGAGCAAAACACTTGTGCCGATGATATTCGTGCGCAAAAAAAGTTCGGGATCCTCAATCGAGCGGTCGACGTGACTTTCTGCCGCAAAATTGACGACGACCTCCGGCTTAATCTCCTCGAATAGATTATAGACAGCGGCGCGGTCAGCGATGTCGCTGCGAACAAATTTGAAGTTCGGCGACTTGAAAGCCTCGGCGAGCGTCTCCAAATTGCCGGCGTAGGTCAATTTGTCCAGGCAAACAATTTTGTCGTCGCGGTGATTTTTAAGCTCGTGGTAAACGAAATTGCCGCCGATGAAGCCCGCACCGCCCGTCACGATAATTGTCATAAAAATTTTCCTCCCGAATGATTTTTTGCAATCATAACAAAAAAATTTTGTCGCGACAATAAATTTTCTGTCGGCGGCGGACGTTGCAAGTTGCGCGGAAAATTTTTTGTGATAAACTTTTACGCGAAGGTGTCGGCTCTCATAAAAACTGACGCCTAACAAATTCGTTGTGAGTGAATAAATGTGTTATGAAAAATTTTTTTGGAGAGTCAATTTTATGCGACAGTTAATTATAATCGGAGTCGGAGGTTTCGCTCGCGAAGTTTATTGGCACACGCACGCGTCTTACGGCTTCGGTGTCGATTGGCAAATAAAAGGTTTCCTCGACGGAGACGTTAAACTTTCGGCAACGGATTACGAGCTGTTGCCCGCGCCGCTTCTCGGAGACGTGAACGACTACGACATTTGCGCGGACGACGTGTTTACTTGCGCGGTCGGCACACCTGAAGTTCGACAACATCTGTCTGAAAAAATTTTGGCTCGCGGCGGAGAATTCGTCAACGTTATCAGCACGCAAGCCCGCGTCATGCCGACGGTTAAGCTCGGACGCGGCGTAATAATTTCTCCGCAAACGGACATCGGCGACAACGCTCGGCTCGGAAATTTTGTCGCGGTGAACGTGCAGACGACAATCGGTCACGACGCGCAAATCGGCGACTTCTCCTGCATAATGCCGCACGCCGCAATCTCTGGCAAGGTTCAACTCGGCGCAAAAGTTTTCGTCGGTAGCGGCGCACTTATCTTGCCGAAAGCCAAAGTCGGCGACGGCGCAACTGTCGGCGCAGGTTCGGTCGTGCTTAAACGTGTTCGAGCGGGCGCGACGGTTTTCGGCAATCCCGCAGTCGAATTCAACTAAAATTTTTTTTGGAGCGTGAATTTTTATGACAGCTGAAAATTTTATCGACAAGCTCATCGAACTTATGGACACGGACGCCACGCTTACTTTGTCGACGAAATTGGCGGACGTTGAAGATTGGGATTCGCTGAGCATGGTATCGTTCTTCTCGTTTTGCAACACGACGCTCAGCCGAAAAGTTTCACCCGACGAAATTAAATCCGCTCGGACGGTTGAAGACCTCTTCAAGCTCGTGAACTCGTGAGGCATCGGCTATGGCAGAAAAATATCGTGACGGTTTGTTCCGAAGTTATTTTAGCGACAAACGGCGGCTGTTGGGCTTGTGCAATCTATTGACTGGCGAAGACGCGACAGACCCTGACTAAATTACGGTCAACACGCTCGACGGAATTTTTTTCAACAAATATAAGAACGACATCTCGTGTCTGTTTCGCGGAAAATTTTTGGTGATACTCGAACATCAAAGCACACTCAACGAAAACATGCCGCTTAGAATTTTATTTTACGTGGCGGAACTTTTGCGCCAATATACGGCCAGCCGCAGGAATAATTTTTACACCGGTAC
>CAMZDU010000298.1 GCA_947305445.1 uncultured Selenomonadales bacterium | reverse complement strand
CCCAAGGTCTGGACGGTTTGTCGGGCACAGAACTTGACAATTACATGATATTCGATGACCCTGATGACGAGGAAAATCACACTTTCCAACTGAACAGCTACTCCGCGTTGCCTGAAGGCGTAAAAGCCGGTCACTCGATTATTTTGACGAAGGACAAGAGAAACACATTTGATGATGTGGCATTGACGGCTAATCGTGATTCGGACGATGATGGTAATATTATCTTCCCCGAAGACACCAATATTGGCAAGAGGGAAGCAATCAAAACTCCGGCAACGTTTGACGGTGGCGGCTCTGTATTAACAACGCCCAAATTCAAAGCGATTGTTGCTCAAGCCGGTGACAGTGCGCTCACCGTTTTGCGCGAAGAAGTCGGCGGCGAAAGCCTTGCGTTCGTCAATTTTATCGGCGGCTTTTCTATTGGCGTAGACGGCTACGATCCCGATAACGGTACTAAGATCACCGATAAGGAAGGAAATCAAGTTGGCGTCTTTGAAATCGAGATTGTTACCGATCAAGATGACTCCGACGCCGGTAAAATCACGGGCTACAAGGTTAATTTAGTCGGAGAAAATCCTGATGATCCCTTGAATCTCAGCGATTATATCGACGAAAGCAACCTTAATGAAGGCGATGAGGTCGGCGTAAAAATTGCCGGCGGCGGCTCTACTCCCATTACGCTGACGGTCGGTTCCCTGTCGAAGTCGACGCACGTGGCGGGAGCTTGGTCAGCAGTTGAAAATGTAGCAGGTCAATATATTTACAAGTCGTCGCATTCCTCGGCGTATCTGGGCGAATCGTCCGCAACCAATTTGTATATCTATCATACGATTACGGGTGGCAGCGACTTGTTCACGTTGCAAAGCGACTCAGGAATATTTGCTGACGGTTTAGTTAAGAATGACGGCCTTCTGTTCGGTTTTGTTAACGGAGCCGGCGAAAGCGGCGAAGTTCGCGACGGTGATAAAAACATCACGAACTTCAACATCACGCTGAACAGCACTGGGGAAGAAGTTTTTGCTGAGGGTTGGAAAACGAAAGACTTCGAGTTGCGGCTTCTCGCTCCCGAAGGCTTGTCGGCGTCAATCGTGCTTAGCACTGATCTGAATAGCTTAAAAGCTTCGGTCACGGGCGAATCCTTCGCACAGCAAACTGACGACGAGACCAACAAGTTTAAGTACATCTTCACGGCGGCGCAGGCTACTTCCGGCTTTGTGGAAGTCGACGACGGCGATAACGATTATATCCAACACTTCAGCCAGACCACCGGCGGCGAGTCCTTCGCAGTCTACGGCTTGGTAAACGGTTTGACGCTCGGCTCATCGGGTGTCGTCGGCAGCTACAGCAACACCGTCAATCTCGGCGATATTGAAGTCGGTACGATTACCAAAGGTTCGGGTTCAAGCGTTGTCTTCACTATTAACAGCTGGTCGGCATTCAACATTGTCGGTAATGCAAGCTTCAGCGGCGTTATGTTGCAAGACGACAATCTTTACGACGACATCAACTACTCGCTGTCGCTGGCCGCTAAACTCATGGACAGTGAAGATAAACATCACAATGCCTCGTTTAGTGCTACAACTGCTGATCCGAATACTTACGCCTTCAAGGGTGCTTACAACGACCAATACTTCAGCGAATCTTCTGCCACCAACGAAGATGAAGGTAAATACGTTTTCGATTACACCGCGTCAATTACGCCCGACGAATTCACAGTTGCGGGTCTGACAGAAAATCTTGGCATCAGCGGCACCAGCTCGATTGTCTTCAACGGTGTAGAAGTAGCATCGCTCAGCCCCGGCGTACTCAACGCTTCGGGTTCGATGATTAAGAAGTTCTTCTTGACGAAAGGTGCAATTAGCATCGGAGCCACGGAGATTAGAATCACCGACGGTAATACAAGCGATAATGTTGGTTACGTGCTCAGTCTCAGCAGTGACGTTAAGCCCGAATTCTTCGAGGGCTGGACGCTCCTCAGCGGTAATGTTGCGGCCTTCGACGCGAACGGCTGGAACACGGCGGGTTATTCGCTCGTCGCGAGTAGCAACAGCACGACGGCAACTCTTGTCAGTGAAGACGCAATCAATCCCTGGCTGAAACTCGGCGGCATAAGAAACCTTGCCGGTCTGCAAGACGGCACCGAAGTCAAGTCTCCTCTCGAAAATAACGTTGTCACGTTGACGGTTGACAACTTCACCGAAGGCGGCGCGTCAATCATCAGCAACAGCGGCGTCAACGGCACGCCTTATTCGTTCTACTTGAGCGGCGCGTTCAAATCTGGCATGTCGTTTACGGGACTGAACACCGCGGGCGACACAATCAGCGTCGATGGCTCTAACATTGCAGTCTACGGTCTCAGCGGCGCGGATAACCTCTACGCAATCGGCGGTAAGAGTGTCTCGCTCTTCGGTGGCAAAGACAACGATATTCTCGTCAACAGCGGTGGCTCTTACGCTTACATCGACGGCGGCTCCGGTGCCAACTATATCGAGCTACGCGACGGCGCAGACGCGTTTGT
>CAMZDU010000297.1 GCA_947305445.1 uncultured Selenomonadales bacterium | reverse complement strand
CTCGTCGTCAGCGCGGCGGATATCACCGTGCACAAAATAAAAATTCCCGTGCCGCCGAAAGTCTGCGTCACGACGTAGAAAGTCGGAATTCGTTCAAGTCCCGTCAAATTTTTCAGACTGCTCAGATAAAGGCCGAAGCTTTGAAATTGTTCCGGATATCGGAGCGTCGCCAGGCTCGTCATCAAAATGTAGACGATGCCCGCGCAAATTATAGCCAACACCATAAGCGGGAAAGTTTTTCGTGTGTCGATTTTAAATTCGTTCGTGTACTGCGAGATTGTCTCGAAGCCGATAAACGCCCACGGAATCAGCACGACGATTATAAAAATTTGCGTCCATTTCGGCTCGTCGTCCGTGAAGAAAAATTTTGGCGGAGCGGGCGCGTCGTTCAGTGCCGACACGAAGCAGAAGAGCACGCCGACCATCAACACGACCGCCGCAACTTTTACGAGCACCTCGGCAAGCGAAGTCGCCCGCGCAAACAATATTCCAAACAGCCACAGCAGGAACAGCGTCACCACCACTTCGCCGCCGTAAACTTCATAGCCTGCAAAAGTGTAATGGAAGCCGACTTGCAACACGTCGCCGAATAAATTTCTCCCCATGAGCGTGACGGCAGTCGCATTCGCCCAAAGAAGAGAGACGTAAGCAATCCATAGGAACCACGCGCAGAAAAATGCTTGATCCCAACCGAAAATTTCTTTGGTGAACGTGAACACGCCGCCCGCATTTGGATTGCGTTGCATGACGAAATGATAGTTGTACGCGATTAAAATCATCACGAACGCGCCGAGCACCATGGCAATCGTCGTGCCCGCAGTGCCGGCCGTCGGCAGGAAGGTCGTGCCGGGCATAATGAACGAGCCCCAGCCGATACAACAGCCGAAAGCCAATGCCCACAACGTAAACGGAGTTAATCCTCTCTGTTCCATTGTAAGTCCTCCAAAAAAAATTTTCGTGGTAAAATTCGCGCCCGAAGCCTCATTTCCTGTCAATCGACCGACAATAAAATCTTCGTGAAAAATTTTCGCGTCGCTGTTGTCGCCGAAAAGTTTCGTGTTATATAATCGCGTCGTCAAAAAAATTGTCGATTGGTGGTTAGCGTGAAAAATTTTTCCAGTCATTGGCGCGTGACAATTCTCGCGGCGATAATTTTGCACATAGTGACGGCAACGGTCTTTTCGTATGTCCTGCCGCTTTTGGAGCCTGCGCCGAAAATTGCGGACGTCACCGAATTCGAGTGGGTTGACGTCGACCTTGACGAGGTGATTGTCGTCGACGAGGAGGCAATCCCGTCGGAGGCGCAAGAATTGTTGCCGGCCTTCGACGCGGAAACATTGGTCGTGCCGCAATTAAACGTCCCCGAAACGAGCATAGAACCTTTCAAGCCGCCCGCGCCCGTCGAAATTCCCAAGCCGCAACCGAAACCGCAAATCGTCACAGAAAAGCCGCCCGCTCAACCAAAAACTTCCGACGACACTCCCGAAAAAAAATCCGACGAACAATCACAAGACGCTCGTCAACTTATGGGCAAGCCGCCCGTCGTTATCAACGAAGTTTTGCCCGAAAGCGGTAGCGGCCTCGGTTACAAAGGCTACGTGTCGATTGCAGTGCGTATCGGCAAGGACGGCAAAGTTAAGGTGACAGAAATTCTGCAAAGCTCCGGCCGTTACTTTGTCGACGAAATCGCCCTCAAGGCTGCTCGGCAATGGACGTTCAGACCTGCGCTCGATCAAATCGGCCGGCCGATGGAGTGCGACAAAATCATCACGTTCGACGTTAAACTTAATGCGCGATAACCCTCCACCAACTTCAAATAATCTTTTTCGTTGAAACTTTGCATAAGTCGTGATATTATTCGTCGGTAAAATTTTTAATAGGAGCTGGCAATTAAATGAAGCACGTTCTATCGGTTTACGTCGAAAATCAACCGGGCGTCCTCGTCCGCGTGGCTAGCATGTTCAGCCGCCGTGAATTCAATATCGACAGCCTGTCGGTCGGCATCACGCAATCGCCCGAATTTTCGCGGATAACGGTGGTTGTTCACGGCGACGGCAACTTTGTCGATCAGGTTATAAAGCAGCTGGAAAAAATGCCGGTCGTGCAAGCGGTTCAGCGTCTCGATTCGGCGACGGCTGTCACACGCGGCATGACTATGATTAAAGTTTCTGCCGACGACAACAACCGCCTCGACGTGCTGAAAATGGCGGAGCTGTTCCGCGCTCACGTTGTCGACGTTCAGCCGACGACACTCATTTTTGAAATCACCGGCAACGACGAAAAAGTCACGGCGTTCACGCGGCTACTCGCGCCCTACGGGATTTTGGAAGTCATTCGCACGGGGCTCATCGCCCTTGAACGCGGAGAGAATACAATCAACGACTATCATCAAGTCCACGAATACTACAGCAAGAACCTTTTGTAAGTCGCGCTTGACAACAAAAAAAACTCTTTGCAAAAATTGGTTTACTCAACAAATCAATTCAACTTTACAAAGAGCATAAAGCGTTCGTTAGAAACTT
>CAMZDU010000296.1 GCA_947305445.1 uncultured Selenomonadales bacterium | reverse complement strand
CCAGTGCAATTTTAATCATGTCGTTAAATGATGATTCGCGCTCTTCAATCGAACAAAATTCCTTGCGCCCACGGAAAAGATCGTCGCTGACGGTGAAAATTGATAATGCTTGAACGTTCGCCGCCGCCGCGTGCAGATAAAGTGCCGCGCTCTCCATTTCAACTGCCAAAATTCCATGACGACGCAACTTGTCGTTGAAAGTGTTTTTGCCGTCGCCGAATGTGCCGTGCGGGTCGTCGTAGTCGTTGTAAAATAAATCGACACAAATGACGTTGCCGACTTTCACGGGCAAATTTAAATTCTCCGCGACGTTGACGGCAGTCCTCAACAAATTAAAGTCCGCAAGCAACGAAAAGTTTAGTAGGCCGCCGAAAACTTGATTGACGATTGACGAGTCTGTCGACGCGCCCTGAGCAATCACCACGTCGCGCAAACGAATATTTTCGTTCATGCCGCCGCAGGTGCCCACGCGAATCAATTTCTTCGCACCGAAAACTTCAATCAGCTCGTGCAGGTAAATCGAAATTGACGGAATGCCCATGCCGGTGGCTTGCACGGAGACGCGCTCGCCTTTGTACGTGCCGGTGAAGCCGAAAATATTTCTGATAGCGGTGTATTGGTGCACGTCAGTCAAAAAATTTTCGGCGATGATTTTTGCGCGGACGGGGTCGCCCGGCAATAAAATTTTGTCGGAAATTTCGCCGACTTGTGCCGCAATGTGAATACTTGGCATAAAAATATACACTTCCTTTTAGAATTTTTTTATGCAAAACTCGACAAGAGATTACTCTGCTCGTTTCGACGACAACCGGTCAACAGCTACGGAGAAAAAATTCTAATCGCCGAAGAAAATTTTCAAAGTTGCCGCGTCCGAACGTTTGCCCATGTAGGAGCCGACGAGGAACAGTATCAGCGAAACCGTTATGCCGATTGTGATTTGATGCAGGTCAAAAATTTTGAAGCCCGTCGCCTGTGTCGCGCAATAAATAATCGTGCCGCCCGTCATTGAAAGCAACGCGCCCAATTTGTTCGCACGCCGCCAGAAAAGTCCCAAAAGCAACGTCCAGAAAAATGCAGTCTCCAGCCCGCCGAAAGCGAACATGTTTATCAGCCAGATTAAACTCGGCGGTGTCAACGCAATCACAAAGACCGCCGCGCCGATTAAAGCCGTCGTCATCATTGATAAAAATTTTACTCGCGCAATCGTCACCGGACGATTATTTTTTTGCGACCAATGCAGATAAACGTCCTTGACGATTGCACTTGAGGCAACTATCAGCAGACCGGAGATTGTCGAGATTGACGCGGCAAGAGGACCGATTATCGCCAAGCCGACGAGTTCAATCGGCATTGCCATGACAATCGTCGTGGGGATGACGTTATCGACGCCGCCATAATCCGCCGCCGTGCCGGTCAAAACTCCGTGCGCCAAAATGCCCGTGAAATTTATTCCGATGTTCATGAAGCCGACGACGATTGTGCCGATTAACATTGCCTGATGAAGTCCCTGCGTATTTTTGTAGCTGATGCCGCGCACGACCGATTGAGGCAAGGCGATCGTGCAGATGCCGACGAGGAGCCATTGCGTGAAGTAAATCGTCCAGGGCATGTTTCCGAAGCTGAACGGCTCGAACAATTCGGGGTTGCTGACTTCAAGGCGCGTCATGATATTTTCGTAGCCGCCGCCCGCCCGCAAGACGTAATACAGCAACAAAACAATTCCGATCATCATCATTATCGCGCAACAGGTATCAGTCAGCGCGACCGCTCGAAAGCCGCCGATTGACGTATAGATAACGACCGTCAGCCCGAAGAGAATCAGTCCGGCCTCGTAGCTGTAGCCGGTGACCGCCGCGAATAATTTCGCGCCGCCGACAAATTGCGCCGTCATTGTCCCGCAGAAAAATAAGACGATAACAAATGCCGCAATCGCCGCCAGCAAATCCGATTGGAATCTTGCGCGGATTATGTCGACGACGGTGACGGCGTTAAGCTTGCGGGCAAGGAGCGCGACTCTTTTGCCGAAAATTCCCAGCACGAGGAAAATTGCCGTCACTTGAACGACCGCCATATAAATCCAGCCGAAGCCGACTTGAAAGGCCATGCCCGGTCCGCCGACGAAACTTGATACCGAGCTGTAAGTTGCAACCGTCGTCATTGCCAGCACGAAGCCGCCGAGTTCACGGTTGCCGACGAAATAACTGCTGACAAAATTTTTTCCGGCGTTTGCGTGACGAACGGCAACGCTTATGCCGACCATCACCGCCATGAAAAGCAACAGCGGCAAAAGCAAAATCAAAGAGCGGAGCGCGACGAAACTACCTTCCATTGTCCTCGCCTCCTAAGTCCATATCGCGGAACAAAATTTTGCTCAATACGCAACTGATTAAGATTGCAACGAGCCACACGCCGACCGTGCCGAGCAGTGCCCACAGCGGCAGGTGAAAAATTTTCACGTCACTTGCGGCCGTGCCGAAACCCGCAATCAGCCAAAAAATAATCAGCCCGACCAGCGCAAGTCCCGTATAAATT
>CAMZDU010000295.1 GCA_947305445.1 uncultured Selenomonadales bacterium | reverse complement strand
TCACTCAGCTGAAGAATCAAGATCCGCTCGACCCGCAAGACAACAGCAGTTACATTGCCGAGCAAGCGCAGTTCAGTTCGCTGGAGCAGATGACCAACGTCGTTAAAAACCTTGAATACCTCAGCACCGTCGTCAACAACATAGACACGTCCGTCCTCGTCGGACAACTTTCAAGCATGATCGGCAAGGGCATCGATTGGGTCGAGACGATTAACGAAGCCGACGAAGAAGGCAATCCTACCAGCCACAAGCAGAGCATGGGCGGCGTTGTTACCGGCGTGACGATTGTCGAAGGCGCACCGAGCATTCTCGTCGAAGCGGACGGCGAAAAACACGTCGTCGACATTGCCAATATCGGGCACGTTTACGATTTGGCGGACGACACGCCCGCCGAGATTGCCGAAGCCGAATAAATTTCATTGCACAAACAAAAGACCGCTCCTCGCACGGGGAACGGTCTTTTAATTTGTCGTCGTTGCTGGCGAATAACTCGGCGTGTGGAATTTTGTCAAATCAGTGCCCCAGAGCATGGCGTGATTTCCAATGAAGCAGGGAGACTTCGGCGGGCAACTCACTTGTCAACAAAATTTTCAACGATTGCTCACGGATACAACTCGTCGCCTTGACAGCGTGTAGACGATTGATTAAAATGACTGCGACGGGACATGGCGCAGTTTGGTAGCGCACCTGCCTTGGGAGCAGGTGGTCGCAGGTTCAAATCCTGTTGTCCCGACCAATGACGAAATTTCAAGCCGTGTCGATTGACGCGGCTTTTGTTGTTGAAATTATCGGTTGCCTCTGCTACAATGCAAACAAATCTACTCACGGGGAGGCTCCACCATGGACGACAAGGACTGGGAACTTTTTAAAGACAAACTCAACCGGAAAACCGGCATTGACTTGCAACTCTACAAAGAACAGCAAATGCGCCGGCGTATTAACAATTTAATCGGCAAAACGCCGTTTAAAAGCTACACGAGTTTTTTTAACGATGTTGTCAAAGACAAGCAACGCTTTGCGGACTTTATCGAGTATCTGACGATTAACGTCTCGGAATTTTTCCGCAACCCCGACAAGTTCGATACCGTCGAAACCGATGTTATTCCGTACCTGCTCAAGCGCAACGACTCGCTTAACATTTGGAGCGCGGGCTGTTCAATCGGCGCGGAGCCTTATACCCTGTCGATTATCATGAAGGAATTGACGCCCGGCAAACGCCACAGAATTTTAGCAACCGACCTGGATATTGAAATTATCGGCAAAGCAAAACGCGGAATTTACACCGCCGACGAAATTAAATCCATGCGCGCTGACCGCAAAGCGAAATACTTCACCAAGACGCCCGACGGCAAATTCGCAATCAAGCCGGAAATTAAAATGCCCGTCGACTTCAAACGCCACAATCTGCTGAAAGATCGTTTCGAGACAAATTTTGATCTGATTCTGTGCCGCAACGTCGTCATCTACTTCACGGAGGAGGCAAAGGCGCAACTTTATCAAAATTTCTTCAAGTCGCTAAAGCCCGGCGGAATTCTCTTCGTCGGCGGCACCGAGTCCATTTTGAATTCGCGGCAGATGGGTTACGTGACTTACAAGCCGTTCTTCTATCAGCGGCCGATTAACGATTGACATGTTTGCAGACGAACAAATTAGCCGCAAGGAATTGGAGATTCTGCAACTTGAGCGGTTGAAAAAAATCGTCGCCTGGTCATTCGAGAAGAGCGCGTTTTATCGTCGCTCGTTTCAATCGCACGGGATAACGCCCGAAGAAATTCAATCGCTCGCCGACGTTAGCAAATTGCCGCTCCTGACGAGTGATGAACTTCGCACGGTCGACGCTTTCGATTTTCTGACGTTGCCGCTGTCGTCTGTCGTGCGGATAAATCAAATCGGCGGCGTGACAAAATTTTACACTCGCGGCGATATACGCAACAACGTCGAAATGATGATTCGCACACTGATTGCGGCAAACGTCCTGCGCGGCTCGATCGTCGGGCTTGGTGGCGACCTCACCGATAGCAAAATTCTCGACGCGCTCTATGCATTGGAATCAATCGGCGCAACGGTTATCCCGCTCGGCACAAATCATCAACTCGCGCAACGATTCACGATTGACACGTTAATAGGCACGGCGGAAAGTATCGCGTCCGCCGCCGTGAACGCATCAAAAATTTTTTGCATGAACGAAAATTTTCAGCCGGCCGCGTCTACAAAAACTTACAATCTGTTTGCGCCGCCGGAACTCGCTCACGCGGGTTTTTGCTGTTGTTGCGAATGCGGCCGACACGTGCAGGAGGATCACTTCCTGCCGGAGATTTTGAACGGCGAACTTGTAATCACCACGCTGACTGCACAGGCAATGCCGCTGATTCGTTGGCGCACGGGACAATCAGTTCGGTTTGCGGACGAGCCTTGCAGTTGCGGCCGCTCGTTTATGCGAATCGTCACGAATTAAAAATTTTGCAAACGATAAAGCCCGAAGGTTTGTCGCCTTCGGGCTGTTATTTTTTTCGTTGGTGGAGATGAGGAGAA
>CAMZDU010000294.1 GCA_947305445.1 uncultured Selenomonadales bacterium | reverse complement strand
ACGTCTAACTATATTATGTACACCCTTATTCCCGCGCTGGAAAATCGACAAGCCGAACTGGATCAAGTGCCCGTGCCGCAGGGCGCACAATTTTTGTCGGAGCTTCGGCGCGAATCGACGCGGGTGACAATTTTGGCGTGGCAATCTTACATCAAAGGCATCACCGAAAACAGCGCGACCGACCTCGACACGGCCGAAAGTTTGCACAAGCAAGAGCTTGTACTCGACCAGCGGATAGAAGAGATCGTCCACAATTCGGCAATCGCCAGAAATTTGCCGGAGTTGCCGTAATTTTTGTCGGAGGAAATTTTATGGGCTATTTTTTGAAACGCGTGGAAAATAATCTTTGGCACGGAAAATTTTCGACGTTCCCCGAAGATTTGGTTACGCATGCAATTTCGACGCGTCCGAGCGGAGTAAGTCATCCGCCGTTCGACAGCTTAAATCTCGGTCTGCATGTCGGCGACGAACCTGCAGACGTTATCGCCAACCGCAAGCGGTTTGTTCAATCGTTGGGATTCGATATCTTGGACATTGTCACACCCAATCAAGTTCACGGCGAAAAAATTTTCCGCGTCAACGAAAATTATCGCGGGTGCGGTTGCACCAACTATGCCGACTCAATTCCCGAAACCGACGCGCTGATTACCAACGTCGCCAAGTTGCCGCTAATGTTGTGCTTTGCCGATTGCGTGCCGATTTTTTTTGTAGACGTTGCAAACCGCGCGGTCGGTCTGGCACACGGCGGTTGGAAGGGCACGCTGAAAAAAATCGCCGCGAAAACTTTGCTAAAAATGAGCGACGAGTTCGGCACGCGCCCTAAAGATTGTCTGATTGGAATCGCGCCATCAATCGGCTCCTGTTGCTACACAGTTGGCGGCGAAGTCGTCGAACGGTGCAAAGCCGCCTTCCCGACGAATCACGACGAGTTGTTGATTGAGCGCGACGGAAAAATTTTTCTCGACCTGTGGCGTGCCAACGTCCTGCAACTTTTGGAAGTTGGCGTGCCGGAAGAAAATATCGACGTGGCGGGCGAGTGCACCTGTTGCGAAAATACGTGGTACTTTTCTTACCGCGCCGCACAAAAAAATAATCTCGACCGCACGGGACGAATTGCCGCATTAATTGCTCTGAAGTCCGCTTGAAAATTTTTTTGTGCAGGTTTATCATTGACGCGCCAAAAATTTTTTTCTGGAGGTTATTTTAAATGATTATCGGCGTAGCGAAAGAGATCAAGAACAACGAGAATCGTGTCGGATTGACGCCGGCGGGTGCCGATGCGCTCGTCAAGGCCGGTCACACGGTTCTTGTCGAAGTCGGCGCGGGTATTGGCTCCGGTTTCGACGACGAGAGCTACTCGGCGGTCGGTGCCAAACTCGTCGCGGACAAGCGCAAAATTTTCGACGATGCGGAGATGCTTATCAAAGTCAAAGAGCCGCTCGAACCGGAATACGATCTTTTCCACGCGGGACAAATTTTGTTTACGTATCTGCACCTTGCACCGGAGCCGTCACTGACAAAGGCACTGCTCGACAAAAAGGTCACGGGCATCGCTTACGAGACGGTCGTCGGTCGTGACGGCAGAACGTTGCCCCTGCTTGCTCCGATGAGCGAAATTGCAGGGCGCATGTCGATTCAGCTCGGCGCACAATTTTTGGAAAGTCAGTACGGCGGACGCGGCGTTCTGTTGTCGGGAGTGAGCGGCGTGGCTCCTGGGCAAGTCGTCATTATCGGCGGCGGCGTCGTCGGCACGAACGCGGCCAAAATTGCGCTCGGCATGCGTGCACGCGTCACGGTTATCGATTTGTCGATTGAGCGTCTTCGTTACCTCGACGACATCTTCGGCGGCAAAGTCACGACCGTCATGAGCAACAACTACAACATCGCGCAATGGGTCAAGCGTGCGGATTTGCTTGTCGGTGCAGTGCTCGTTCCTGGCGCGAAGACTCCGCAACTTGTCACAGAAGAAATGGTCAAGAGCATGAAACGCGGCTCGGTCATCGTCGACGTCGCGATTGATCAGGGCGGCTCCATTGCCACTTGCGACAAGGTTACCACGCACGATAACCCGACGTTTGAAAAATTCGGCGTGATTCATTACTCGGTTGCCAATATCCCTGGGGCGGTCTCCAGAACGTCGACGCTTGCGCTGACGAACGCCACGTTGCCCTACGCGCTGAGGATTGCCGGCAAAGGCTGGAAAGCGGCCTGCACGGAAGATCCCGGTTTGGCCAAAGGTCTCAACACGATTGACGGCAAACTTACAAACAAAGCCGTCGCGGAGGCTCTCGGTCTCGATTACGTCGATTGCTCGAAATTTCTTGCGTGATTAAAATTTTTTGCCGGTTGCAACAAAAAAAGCCCGACACTTTCGCAGGCTGAAAAAATTTTGCGGCGAATATTCCGGACTATAATTTTTCTCAAAGCTGAATCCTCGACCAAAGTCGGGGAAATTTTTTTACGTGTAAATTTTTTGCGCCTCTGCTACTTAAAACATAGACAAAAGTCCATGCTAAGATGTTTTGGATGAATCTC
>CAMZDU010000293.1 GCA_947305445.1 uncultured Selenomonadales bacterium | reverse complement strand
CCTCCTTCCTTCGAGGGAAGAAGCCGACACATCAGACTGCCTGTCTTTAGCGGCAGACTATATCACACGTTCAGAAAGTTTTCAATGTAAATTGTCGATTGGCGCACGCGAAATTTTTTCGGCGGGAATCGTCAGCGTGAAGGTCGTGCCTTTGCCGAGCGTGCTGTCGACGGAAATTTTTATGTCGTGGCTGTCGGCAATCCATTTTGCAATCGACAGGCCAAGCCCGCTACCGTTCGCCTCGCTGACCAAATTTTCGCTGTCAATGCGGAAGAAGCGGTCGAAAATTTTTTCCAAGTTTTCAGGCGCAATGCCGATTCCCGAATCCGAAATGCTCAGCAAAATTTTATCGCCGACGACTGTGGAATTGACGGTAATGGAGCCGCCTTCGGGCGTGTATTTAACGGCGTTGTCCAGAAAAATTCTAATCATCTGGCGAATGGTCGTCTCGTCGCCGAAAATTTTTACGGGAGGATTGCCGACGAGTTCAACCGTATGTGTTTTGACGACGGTGCGCATTTTGCTCATCACGTCGCCGACAATGTCGTCCAAGTCCAAAATTTTTTTGTTGAGTTTTTGACGGTGCTGATCCGTGCGCGAAAGGAACAGTAAATTTTCCAGCAAGGCCTGCATGTTCTGCGCTTCGGAGCCGATGACTTGCAAGTTTTGCTTTAGCGTGGCCTCGTCGTCCGTGCCATAGCGTTCGATGTATTCGATGTAACCTTTAATGACGGCGGCGGGCGTTCTGAGTTCGTGCGAGGCGTCGGAGACAAATTTTTGTTGCTTGCTTATGCCGCCCTGCAGTCGGTCGAGCATCTCGTTTAAAGTTTTGGCCAGTTGATTAAGTTCGTCGTCAGCCGTGCCGAGCGGAATTCGTCCGCCCATCTTCTCGAAGGCAATTTCACGCGCCAAGTCGTTCATGATTTTTATCGGTGTCAAAACTCTGCGACTGACCATGCGCCCGACGAAAAGCGCGGCGATAATTCCCAAAATATCCAGCGCAATAAGTTTCTTTGCCAGCTCGTCCAGCACTTTCAGCTCTGAAGTTATCGTGCGGAAAAAATACAGCGTGGCAGTCTCGCCCTCGTGCGTGTAATTCATTTTGGCGCAATAAAACAGCGCGGAACCAATTCGGGCAATCTCGAATTCCCTGTCGGAAAAAATCGGCGGATCTTCCAGCAGTCCCGCGTAAAACATTTCAATCGACGGATATTTTTTATCGGTGTCGATGAAAACTTCGCCGCGCTCGTCGACGACGCGCAACACCACGCCCGTCACAAGTGCCCCGTCAAAATCTTCGGGGTCGTAATTGTTGTAATTGGCCTCCAGTTCGTTGAAAATTTTTTGGATATTATTCATGCTGAAACGAATGGTTTTTTCGGCGGGGCTGTAAAGCGCAGTCATGACACCGAGCCACATGACGAAATTTATCACGGCAAGCAAAATCACGAAGCACGCCGCGTAGCCCAGCGTTATCTTCGTGGAAATTTCAAAGTTGTTGACCAAGCCTTTAAGCCGATTGATGATGCTCATGAAAATTTCTCCTGCGCAGATAAAAATTAACGTGCCTATGATAACACAGGCACGATTTATTTTCACCAGCCGTTAATCGAATGGAGAAAAAAATTTTTTGTTGACGATTCAGTTGTCGGCAAGCAATTTGCTTGTTACCGCCTGCAGGAGGTTGCCGCCCGTGAAGAAAATTCCTGCACGAAGTCCGGCCGCTTGTGCCGCGGCAATGTCGCGCTCGCTGTCGCCGAACAAAATCGATTGCTCCGGATTAATATCGAGTTCACGACAGGCGCGCACAATCAGACCCGGTTTAGGTTTGCGACAATCGCAGACGACGTTAAAGGGCGCGACCGAGCCTTCCGGGTGGTGCGGACAATAATAAAAGGCGTCGATATGTGCGCCGATTTTCGACAAATCCCGTTGCATAAAATTGTGCAGAGCGTCGACTTCCCGCGCCGTGTACAGCCCGCGAGCAATGCCGCCTTGATTGGTGACAACGACCGTTAAAATCCCGCGCTCGTTGCAAAATTTAATTGCCTCGCGTGCGCCGTCAATCCAAACGAAATTTTCAATCTGCCAAAGATAGCCGACTTCCTCGTTGAGCACGCCGTCTCTGTCGAAAAAAACTGCTTGTATCATATTTCACGCTCCGAAAAAAATTTTTTGCCGAATTCTTCGCCGCGCAGAAAATTTCCTGCACAAAAAGCTTGCCGATTTGATTTTTGACAATTATAATGTCAAAATATCAAGAGGTGATTTATTATGATTAACAACAAAGCCGACACGATTGAAGATTACATTCTCAATCGGCTGAAACAAAATGCGGATCGGCAAATCGAATTGAAACGGACGGCACTGGCGGACGAGATAAGTTGTGCGCCGTCGCAGATAAGTTACGTTTTAAGCACGCGTTTTACCACGGAGCGCGGCTTTATCGTGGAGTCGCGGCGCGGACTCGGCGGCTACATTCGCATTGCGCTGATGCCCGAAGAACTTGATCAAAAGCAGATGCTCTATCGCGACATGTTTGAAGCAATTGACG
>CAMZDU010000292.1 GCA_947305445.1 uncultured Selenomonadales bacterium | reverse complement strand
GTTCTTTCCAAATTTTTTGTAACATATCTTTGACAACTCAACATCAAAAAATTTTCAAATTCCTAATTCCTAATTGAAGAAGCGTGATCGTTGCAAAAATTTTTCGGCGCGGTTAAGAAATTTGCTTTGCCGCACGAAATTTTTTATAATCAGTCCGCAACAATCGAACGAAATTTTTTGAGAGGTATACACATGGCCAAACAACTCCGAATCGAAAAACTTCAAGAACTTATCAAACAGGAAATGAGCAAGATGCTTTTGACCGACTTGAAAGACCCGCGCATAGGTTTTGTGACCGTGACCGATGTTGAGATGACCGGCGACCTGCGCGAAGCCAAAATTTTTGTCAGCGTGATGGGCGGTGCGGAGCAAGTTAAAAACTCACTCGAAGGCCTCAACAGTGCGCTCGGATTCGTCCGCAGGGAAATCGGCCAACGCATTCGTCTGCGGTTTACGCCGGAAATTTCTTTCGCGCTGGACACGTCACTTGATTACGGCGACCACATTCAGAAGCTCTTGTTGCAAGTGGAAGGAGACCGCGACAATGCTGATAACACTTACGGACGCGGCGACGAAGATTCGAGCCGCCAATAAAATTTTGATTACTGCGCACATTCAGCCTGACGGCGACGCAATCGGTTCGACGCTTGCCGCAATGATGATTTTGCGTTCGCTGGGAAAGAACGCGCAAGTTTTTATTGACGACACCGTTCGCAGAAATTTACAAGTCCTACCGCATTTTGAGGAGATACGACGCCCCGTTGACGGCGAAACTTTCGACGCCGACCTGCTACTGATTTTGGACACGTCACCCGACAGGATTGGCAACGTGAGCAAATTGACCGACGCGCCGATTTTAAATGTCGACCATCACGTCACGAACACCAGCGAAGGCGTCGACCTTTACGACGAGCCGAAAGCCGCCGCGACTTGCGAAATTATCTACAAACTCGCCCGCGAACTCGGCGCGAAGATTACGCCCGACATTGCCACGTGTCTTTATGCCGGCTTGGCGACCGACACGGGCTTTTTCCAATTCTCCAACACGCAAGCCGACACGCTCGCCATTGCCGCAGAACTCATTCGTTGCGGCGTCAGTCCGAATTTTATTTCCGAGCAATTTGAAATGAAAACTCTGGCAGAAGTGCGCGGACTTGCCGCCGCCTTAAATTCGCTGAAAATTTTTTACGACGGCAAAGTTGCGGGCATGACGCTCGACCACGCGACAGCAAAGAAGTTTGACTCGACCGAAGGTTTTATTGATGAAATTCGCGTGATTGACACCGTTGACGTGGCGTTTCTGATTACGGAGAAGGCTCCGAATGTTTGCCGCGTGAGCATGCGCTCGAAGGGCGTCAACGTGTCGAAAATTGCCGCAGAACTCGGCGGCGGCGGACATATTCGGGCGGCGGGTTGCACGCTGAAAATGCCGCTCGCCGACGCGGAAAAAATTTTAATCGAAGCAATCGGCTCCGGCTTCGCCAATTAGGAATTTGAAATTAGGAATGATTATATGAGCGACGGCTTTATAAATCTCAATAAACCCGCGGGCATGACCAGTCACGACGCCGTAAATCGCGTGCGGAAAATTTTTTCTACGCGCAAAGTCGGACATGCCGGCACGCTCGACCCGGCCGCCTGCGGAGTATTGCCGATTGCTGTCGGCCGCGCAACCAAGTTCATTGAATATCTGACCGATTGCGACAAAAGCTATCGTGCGGAAATTTTATTCGGACTGGCAACCGACAGCGGTGACTTGGACGGTGAAATCATTGCCCGCGCAGAAAATTTCATTCCGCCGACGCGTGAAGACTTCATTGCCGTTGCCGAAAATTTCGTCGGAGAAATTGAGCAACGGCCGCCAAAATTCTCCGCGATAAAAATTCACGGGCGCAAAGCTTACGACTTGGCGCGAAAAAATCTTTCGTTCGAGTTGCCGAGCCGCCGCGTAAAAATTTTTCGGCTGGAGCTTGTCGCGTTTGACGAAAATTCCGCGACGATTGAAGTTGATTGCGCCAAGGGCACGTATATTCGAAGTCTGGCGGTCGATTTGGGCGAACGACTGAATTTGCCTGCCGCGCTGAAAAATTTGGTGCGAGTGCGTGTCGGGGACTTCAATCTTGACGACGCGCTGACCTTCGACGAATTGAACGCGAGTAAACTTTTACCGGTTGAAAATTGTTTGCGACACCTGCCGACCTTTGAACTTGCCGAACACAGAGTCCGCGCTTTTTTGAACGGTTTGCCGACAACGATGCACGCGGCGGACGAAAAATTTCTTCGCGTCGAATCGGGCGGAAAATTTCTCGGCGTCGGCAGAATCGAGCGCGGCAACCTTCTCTCGTCGAAAATATTTTAATCGTCAAAAAAACGGCGAGCCTCCTCGCGGACAGCTTGCCGTTTTTATTTTTATCCAAAAATGGCAAGAATACTCCCGCCTCTAATGTAGGCGGGAGATGAATCGCCCCTGCAAGTTGCGTTTCACTAAAAAAGGTGTAATAATTTCCTCCGAAAGGGGGTGAAAAAATGCGTCGGCAGTTGCAAAATCTATGTGCTCGTTACGGCATGGATTACGTT
>CAMZDU010000291.1 GCA_947305445.1 uncultured Selenomonadales bacterium | reverse complement strand
AGACGGACACTAAGAAGCAGTAAGGCAGAACTGTGAGGTCTGCCCAATTCATCTTAATATAGACACAACAGATAATTGTCTACAAGAGACTATGTTTTAAGTAGCAGTATCCATGAATATTTGTCTGCTGATAAAAGATTTCGCCGTCGGAAAAAAATTTTTGCCGGACGGGCGTCCAACTAAGAGCGGCGCGGAAATTCACGGAGAAAATCACGCACTGCAACTCATAAAGCTCGGACATCGCGTCACACTCATGACGAAGAAACGATTCTTTCACACGGCGGCACGAGAAAATTTTAACGGAATCGACCTCGTGCGACTGCATCCGCCGCTGAGATGGCTGGAAATTTTTTTGCGACTGCTGACGACGCACAACGATATTGACGCGTTTTACATCATCGGCACGCCGAAATTTTCCGTGTGGGCAATTTTATTTGCGCAAATGTTCAACAAGCCTGTGACGTTGGCTCTGACCGGCAAGGCGGAAATTTTTGGCGCGGACGGTTGGCGAAATAAAATTTTGGCGAAGTGCACCCGTTACGTCGCGACAACCCGCGAGATTCGTGACGGATTTATCGAGCGCGGCGGCATCGCTCCCGAAAAAATTTCTATCCTCCCGCACGGCATCGACACCGCCAAATATCCGCAGTCGAATGAAAAAATTCGCCGCGAGCTGAAAATTTCTCGCGGTCTCAATCCCGATTGCAAGGTCTTGCTTTTTTGCGCACGCGTCGTCCGCGATAAAGGCGTTGACACTTTGCAGGACGTGTGGAAAATTTTGCACAAACAAATTCCCGAAGCGTTTTTGTTCGTCGTGGGCGGCGGGCTTAACGAACTTTTGAACGAATTACGGACGCTTTCAACCGCGTTGGACGATTCAATCAAAGTCATCGGCGAAGTTGACGCGCCGCAAGAATTTTATCAAATGGCGGACGTTTATATCTTCCCGTCGCGTCACGAGGGCTTGCCGACTTCACTGCTGGAGGCAATGGCGAGCGGACTTCCGGCCGTCACGAGTGATATTGGCGGTTGCGAGGACGTGATTGACAACGACGTTAACGGCTATCGCGTTTACTCGGAGGACGCGATTGCCTTCGCCGAAAAAATTTCCGACTTGTTCAAAGACGACGAGCGGCGCAAAATTTTCGGTGAACGTGCCGCCAAACTTATCCGCGATACCTGCGACTTCGCGACCGTCATTCCAAAACTTTCAGACATCATTGCGCCGAGCAATTAAGAAGTTGGAATTATCAACGATACGGCTACGCACGACGCTCAAACGATTCCTAATTTCACATTCCTAAAAAAAATTTTCTGCAATCAATCGACTGCGGAGAATTTTTTTTATTGAGTTGGCGGCGAATAATTTTCAAGCAAGCAAATGCATGTCGCGAGCCTGTTCGCGCAAGTGGGCAATTCGATCGTCAGTGTCGGGGTGCGTTGAAAATAAATTCTTCAAAGTTTTTTTAGAGTTCTCCAGCGGATTAATGATGAACATGTGCGCGGTGGCGGTACCGGCTTGCGGCATGGGCGGATGAGTTTTGGAATAATACTCGATTTTTTCGAGCGCGTTGGCCAAATACATCGGGTTGCCGCAAATTTCACCGCCGGTCTTGTCCGCGTCGTATTCCCGCGAACGCGAGACTGCCATTTGAATCAGCATAGCGGCAATCGGCGCGACAATCACCGTGACGAGAAAACCTGCGGCACCGCCGCGTTCACTGTTGGAGCGCGTGCCGAATATCGCGCCCCATTTAACAATATCTGCGACCAAAGAAATCACGCCGGCCATTGACGCGGCAATCGTTCCAATCAGAATATCGCGGTGTTTGACGTGCGCCAATTCGTGGCCGAGCACGCCCGATAACTCGTTGTAATCGAGCGCGTTCATTAAGCCTGTCGTGACGGCTACGGCCGCGTGGTCGGGATTTCTCCCCGTTGCAAAGGCATTTGGCACGGCGGTATCAATCACGTAAACGCGGGGCATAGGCAAGTTTGCATTTTGCGCCAGCGTCGTAACGATTCTGTAAAGTTGCGGTGCGTCAGTCTCGGAAACTTCGCGGGCGTCGTAACTTTTCAAAATAATTGAATCGCTGAACCAATAGCTTGCGAAATTCATGGCGATTGCAATCACGAGCATTATTATCGCGCCGGACGATTCGTCAACTGCGCTACCGATTGCAACCATCAAACCCGTGAGCATTGCCATCAACAGCACGGTCTTAAAAATATTCATGGTGAATTCTCCAAAAATTTTCCTGTGCAATACAAATTTTGGGTGATGATAACGTTTGAATGGCCGAGGCGGTCGGCGACGCCTTTAGGCGTTGCTCCGTTTTCAATCAGCTGTGCTGGCGGATAAAACGCGGCCATTTTCTTTAACCTCACAGCGCGAGAATTCCCCCGCCGCGCGGTGGGATGAATCGCGCTGTTTTGTTGACATTATCAGCTTATCATAATAAAATTTCCACAGCAAATACTGAGGAAAGGAGAAGACCTGCGAAAAACTTATAAATTGTTGTACTACAGTCTTGACGGAGTCTGAAACGTCGAAAACCAAGACAGTAAGCTCCCAGCAGGTACGATAAG
>CAMZDU010000290.1 GCA_947305445.1 uncultured Selenomonadales bacterium | reverse complement strand
CCCTGTTCCGCTTCAACGTTTAAGTATGACCGGAGGTACGGCGCGATGTTCAGATACTGCGCGGGAAATGACGGGTGCAGAATAAAAATATTCACGGTAAATTTCGCTCCTTTGGTAGCTGTCAACTGATCTGTGCCTGATGCAACTTTGCATAGACGCCGTTGCGTTTCATAAGTTCGTCGTGCGAACCAGCCTCAATTATGCGGCCTTTTTCAATGACGATAATCGCATCGCAGTCACGAACGGTCGACAGGCGGTGAGCAATCATCAACATTGTGCGTCCGCGTGAAATCGGCTCGATGTTATTCATGATAATATTTTCCGACTCGTAGTCGAGAGCACTGGTCGCCTCGTCGAAAATCAAAATACTCGGATTGGAAATTAACGCACGGGCAATGGCGATTCTCTGCCGCTGGCCGCCGCTCAACAGGCTACCGCGTTCGCCGACGAAAGTTTCATATCCGTGCGGAAATTTGCTGACGAATTCGTCTGCACCCGCCAGCCGCGCAGCATTGACAACGTCTTCGTGCGTGGCGTTCGGGCAGGCAATGCGGATATTTTCTTCAACCGTGCCGCTGAAAAGTTTGCTGTCCTGCAACACGACGCCGATTTGTCGCCTGAGCCACGCCGGCTCGACTTGAGCAATGTCAACGCCGTCAATTAAAATTCGTCCAGTGTCGGGCAGATAAAGACGCTGAATCAATTTCGTTAACGTGGACTTGCCGCTACCGGAACGACCGACTATGCCGACTTTCATGCCGGCGGGAATTTTGATGTTGACGTTGTCCAAAACTTTGCCGCCTTCGGGCGTATAACTGAACGCGAGCTTCTCAAGCGCAATGTCGCCGCGCAAACTGGGTAACGTCGTGCGCGAAGGGTTGAACGCCGGCTCCGTGTCCTCGTCCATGATATCGGCAAGTCGTTCCATTGAGACGCGAATTTGTTGGAAGTATTGCCACTGATTGATTAAGCGCATGACGGGCGCGATTAACTGACCGGCAATCATCTGGAACGCAATCAGCTCGCCGACGGAAATTTCGCCCTCCATGACGTTGTAGGCACCAATCCACAAAATTACAAGGTTAAACATGCTGAACAGGAACTTGCCGATTGAATTGGCGACGTTTGCCAGAGTGATAACCGCCAACGACGCTTTGACCAGACGGGCTAGCATCTCCTCGTAACGGCGCGTGAAGTTATTTTCGACGCTGGAGGATTTAACAGTATGAATGCCCGTAATCGTTTCGATAAGGAAGGAGCGATTCTCACTGCCGATTAAAAATCTGTCGTTGATCATGCGTTTGAAAATCGGGGCGACAATCAAATTTAGAATCACGAACAGCGGAATCATTACAAGCACGACGATACTCAAAATCCGGCTGTAGAGGAACATTACCAGGAAGTAGACGACCGCGAAGACAATGTCGAGTATAATCGTCAAGCTTGAACCTGTCATAAACGAACGCAACGTTCCCAGCTCGCCCAGACGACTGACGACGTCACCGACTTGCCATTTCTGGAAGTAACTGACCGGCAACGACGTTATCGTCTTGAACAGGCGCGAGCTTAGCGCAACGTCCATCTTGCTGGTTATGTTCGTGAAGAGATAGGCACGCAAGCACATCATCCAATTCTGGAAGACCGTGCAAATCAGCATGCCAATTACCAAAATGTCGAGCGCGTCCGCCGCACGGTGCACCAAAACTTTGTCGATAATGTTTTGCGCGAAAATCGGCGAGGCCAGTCCCAAAAGTTGCAACACGAGCGACATAAACAGGACACTGCGCAGGAACGGCACGTACTTCGACACGACCGGAATAAACCATTTGAAGCCGAACGGACTTTTCTTCTTGCTGAGTTCGTAGCGGCGCGTGAAGAGAATTGCCTCGCCCGTCCAGTCCATTAAAAGTTTGTAACGGTCGACTTTTACGGGCTGTTGACTGAAGACCGGATCCATGACGTAGATGTTGCCTTCGCGGATTGTCGTAATGACGACGCAACGGCCGGAGCGTAACCGAATCAAAATCGGATAGACGAGCTTGTCAAGGTCGGCTTCGCCGAGGTCTTCATATTGTCGAGCTTTAAGTTTGAGGTCGCGGGCGGCACGGACGAGCGTCGTAAAATCAACACTGCCCTCTTCGAGCACGTAAGCGCGTTCGAGCTGACGATAATCGGCGGGCACGTTGTAATACTTTGCGATTGAAATCAAGCACGCAATGCCGGTGTCAATGCCGTTGACGACGCCGCCGTCTTCGGGCGGTTTGACTTCAGTATCGAGCGCACCGGGCTTGGCTTTGTCAATGGGAACTTTTTTGGGCGTGATTTTGCCGAGAGACTGCCCCTGTGACGGAACCGGCATTTTGTCATCAGGAGTTCGATTGTTATTGTCCGCCATGAATCCGCCCTCCCATTCCTAATTCACGCGTTGTGAGTTGCGCTATCCGTCGTTGTGAATACGATTCAATTTGTTGAAATCTACTTTTCTTTGCTCGCACAAAGAAAAGTAGCAAAAGAAAGTGCGCCTCGCAGGGGCGTTGCTCGCTCGTAACCACAGCGATAAGACTACCCGTAGCCGCTCGTGCGTCGCGTGAAACATCCTGTTTCTGCGC
>CAMZDU010000289.1 GCA_947305445.1 uncultured Selenomonadales bacterium | reverse complement strand
TTTAAACGACGCCGCCAACGACTCCAACGGCTCGCTCGACCGTCAGGCAATTCAGGAGAATATCAATCAACTCGTCGGACAGATTAACGAGAACGCTTACGTCGAGTACAACGGCCAGCGACTGATTGACGGCACGCGCGACAGCTTGACATTGGCCGGCATTGACGGCTACGAAAATTTCCAAATGGGCAATCTGCGCTCCACGGCTCTCGGCTTGACGGATGCCGAAGGTAACGTTGCAATCGATGTGTCGACGCCCGAAGCCGCAAATAATTCCTTGGCGATTGTCAACGACGCGCTCGACACTGCCGGCAATACGCTGAGTTCGTTGGATTTCATGGAAGATTTTGTCAACGAAGGTATCTCCCTAAATCGCGCACTCGACGAGGCCACCACTCAAGGCGCACAACTTCAGCGCATGGAATATCAAGAAGCCAACTACGTCACCATGGAAGAAAACATGATGGCCGCACGCTCAACTATTGACGATTCCAATATCGCCGAACAAATTTCGCAACTGCACAACGAGCAAACTCAAGAGCAGTTGTCACTTTTCGCGATTAGAATGTTTAACCAAAACCGCGAAAATATTTTAGGCTTGTTGCAACCGTAATCGTTAAAACGTGAGCATCGAATGCCGCGTTGCGCGGGCATAGTTCATCGGTAGAACGCGAGCTTCCCAAGCTTGAGAGGTGGGTTCGATTCCCATTGCCCGCTCCAATCGAAAATTCAGATACGCGCCCGACAGTGCGTTTAAATTGTATTCAAAAAGCACTTTCCGACTGTAATTGCGTTGGAAAGTGCTTTTACATAAAGTCGACGAGAATACCGCCGATAATTCAACCGCCGGAAAAAAGTTTTTCGCATGGCGTGTACTTGCGCCGAAAAATTTTCTGTGCTAAAATGCGCGTGTCTTTTTTCAGAGAAGAGGTGATTTTCATGTCTGCTTATTGTGAGATTTGTCAAAAGGGCGCGATGTCCGGCATGAACGTGAGCCACTCGCACTTGAAGACCAAACGCAAATGGAAGCCAAATATTCAGCGCGTGCGTGCGGTTGTTGACGGCAAAATTAAGCGCGTCAACGTCTGCACCCGTTGCCTTCGTTCCGGCAAAATCCAGCGTGCGATTTGACATTCAGGCAAAAATAAAAACTCCTCGACTGCAGCGGCGGTTGAGGAGTTTTTGATTTCACACGGAGAAATTTTTTCGTTCGGAAAATTTAATTCCCGCGACGCAAACGGCGAACAGCAACCAATAAATCCTCATCGCGCTGAAAGATGCAAACGAGTAATCGGTTAAACCGGACAGCATAAAATTCAACGTTGCCGAAAAAATTATCAGCCCGTAAAAATTTTTCGCTCGCCGCCACGACCACAGCAAAATATATCCGAACAATGTGCAGAACAGAATTAAGCCCGGCAAGCCGGTCTCCGCCCAGAACTGCAGATAAACGTTGTGCGCATGACCTTGATAACGCTCCCTTGCGTCGTCGAGCATGTACTTTTCTTGATAGGCCGACTCGTAATTGCCGAAGCCGACGCCCATAAGCGGATTATCGGCAATGGCGTTGAATGCGCTGCGCCACATCAAAAATCTTTCGGTGACGGATTGTTCGGAATGCACCGACGTGACCGTTTGCAGGCGATGAAGTGTTTGCGGGGCGGACGCCAAGAAAATTCCGCTCGCCACCGCCAAAACCATTGCTGTCGCCAAAAATTTTCGCCGACTCTTTAAACGGAACGCCAAAATTATCGGCAAGACTATCGCCAAGTCGAGCCAGGCACTGCGCGTGTTAATCATTATGCACGCCGCCAGCGACGTGAAAAAAATTATCGCGTCGAAAATTTTTCGGCTCAAGTCGGCGTCTTCGCGGAGCATCATCACCAAAAACGTCGGCAACAAAATCAGATAGATCGTGCTGTTTTGTGCCGGCGAGCCGTGCAAAAATGTCGTCGGTCGTATGACGTCCTGCGCGGCTTGATAAAATATGTAGAAGTTGTCAATCATCAGCGACAGACCGAGCGCAGTCAAGATTCCCGTCAAAATTTTTTCGTCGCGAATCATCACACCGAGCAACAGGAAAATCAACATGTTGTGACTGAAAATTATCCACTCTATCGCGTCGTCGTCGAGCGGGATTTTCATGCCGCCCCAGACATACGAAATCATCAGCCACGCCGTGAACGCCGCCATCAGCAACAAAATTTTCGTGTACGGTGCCGCATCGCGCAAGGAAATTTTTTTCTGCCAAATCATTGCAAAAAAAATTATAAACAGAACGCGGACGAAATTTCGGCTAAGCGGCTCGGATATGCACGCGCTCAATCCTAACGGAGTCAGATTTAAAATTTTGCTCATGATTTTTTCTCCACACGTCTCCGCTTGAGGTAGCTCCAGTACCATTTAAACGCCTCAAGCCAGTTGCCTTCGCGACGACACACGCGCCCCATCAAACGACACTCCTGATAATTTCGCGGCAGGTAAACAAAATCTCGCCACGGAGAAATTTTTTGATACGCCGCATAAATTTCTTTCAGCGGACTGTCGCACCACGGATGCCACGGCTTAATTTGCCCGGCAAAATGTTCTATGACAACGTCGTCCGTCAG
>CAMZDU010000288.1 GCA_947305445.1 uncultured Selenomonadales bacterium | reverse complement strand
CCCACAGCGTATTTGCGCAGGTTGGAAATTTCAATCATTGCATAGACCTCCTATTGGTTCAGTGCAGTTAAAATCTTGTCGTCAAATTCGGGCGAAGTGTAGCGTTCGATAATCGCCTGCCAAAATCCTTTTGACTTCAAAATAAATTCTGCGACTTCGCGGACGGCACCGTGCCCGCCGAAATTGTTCGCGACGAAATGGGCGCGTTCGATAACTTCAGGCACGGCGTCACCGACAGCAGCGCGAAAGCCGACTTGCACGAAAACCGGCAAATCAATCACGTCGTCGGCAACGTAACAAATTTCGTCGTCGGTTAGATTGAATTGCGACTTAATTTTTTTGTAAGCGTCGCGCTTGTTCATTTGCCCCTGCAGGACGGCATCAAGCTTCAACTCGGCGGCACGCCACGAAGTCATCTGCGATGTGCGGCCGGTAATTATGGCGGTCTTAATTCCGCACGAACGAGCCAGCGTTATTCCGAAACCGTCGCGGCAATGAAAAGCTTTGAAAAGTTCGCCGTTCGCGCCGTGATAAATTCCGCCGTCGGTGAGCACGCCGTCCACGTCGAAAATTATCAGTTTAACTTGTCGCGCCCTGTCGAGGGCGTCACCGGAAATTTTCATGTTGCCTCCTGTTAGAGAATGGAAAATAAATTTTTCATTCCACATTCCAAATTAATCAAACGACTCCTTGGCGTAGCAAATCTGTCAGGTGAATCATGCCGACGGGGAAATTTTTTTCGTCGATGACGGGCAAGACCGTCACGGGACGCGGCTTATGCTTTTCCATAACCGACAGAGCCGCCGCCGCCAATTTATTCGCGCTGATGATAAGCGGTTGCGTGAACATGATGTGTTCGACAGGTTCGTCAATGAAACTGCGACTTTTCTCCAGCGCACGACGAATAATTCCGTCCGTGACGAGACCGACAAATTTGTTATGCTCGTCGACAACGGAGACCGCGCCCAGACCTTTGGCGGTCATCTCGAAGAGCGCGTCCTTGGCCGTGGCACCGATGCGGACAATCGGGTTGTCTTCGCCGCTGTGCATTACGTCGCCGACAGTGAGCAAAAGTTTTCTTCCGAGTGCGCCGCCGGGGTGGAACAGAGCGAAGTCCGCCGAAGTAAATTTTTTTTCGTCCATAAGAGCCATGGCCAACGCGTCGCCCATTGCTAATGTCGCGGTCGTCGAGGCCGTCGGAGCCAATCCCAACGGGCAAGCCTCGCGCTCGACGCTGATATCGATAAAATAGTCGCAGTTCTTGCCGAGCGTGGAAGAACGTTTGCCGCACATGGCGATAATCTCCGCGCCGATTCGTCGCACAACGGGCAAGATGTTGACAATCTCCGACGATTCGCCGCTG
The DNA here is from genome assembly GCA_947305445.1 of uncultured Selenomonadales bacterium. Lineage (GTDB taxonomy): Bacteria > Bacillota > Negativicutes > Selenomonadales > Selenomonadaceae > Quinella. Next base: position 1,250 of record CAMZDU010000288.1, on the reverse strand, counting down.
TTGGATATGGCAATCAAAATGTCGCGTTCGGTCAGCATGCCCAAATCGCCGTGATAAGCTTCGGCCGGATGCATGAAAAATGACGGCGTGCCCGTGGACGAGAGCGTTGCGGCAATTTTCCTGCCGATGTGTCCCGATTTGCCGATGCCGGTCACCGCCACGCGTCCGCGACAGTTCATGATAGTTTCGGTCGCCGAGATAAATTCCTCGTCGATGCGCCCGATAAGAGCTTCAATCGCCGCCGCTTCAATCCGCAAAGTTTCAATAGCTTTATCGCGTATCATATCAACGCTCCTTGAATTTTTAATGCGCTCGACAAAATTTTTTCCAGCTTGTCAAGCGGAATCATGTTCGCGCCGTCGGAGAGACCTTCCGCGGGGTTATCGTGAACTTCCAGAAACAGACCGTCCACACCGACCGCGACCGCCGCTCTGACGAGATATTCGACGAACTCGCGCTGACCACCCGAAGAAGTTCCCGCGCCGCCAGGCAATTGCACGCTGTGGGTGCCGTCGAAAATCACGGGGCAATTAAATCCGCGCATAATCGGCAAGCCGCGCATGTCGACGACAAGATTGTTGTAGCCGAACGAAGTTCCGCGCTCGGTGAGCAAAATTTTTTCGGTGCCGCTCGCCCGCAACTTTTCGACGACGTTAATCATATCCCGCGCCGAAAGGAATTGCGCCTTTTTGACGTTGACGACCTTGCCGGTTTTGGCGGCGGCGACGAGCAAATCAGTCTGTCGACAGAGGAAGGCGGGTATTTGCAAAATGTCGACGACCTCGGCGACGGGCTCCGCCTGACAACTTTCGTGAATGTCCGTGACGATTGGGACGTTCAGTTCGCGTTTAATATCCGACAAAATTTTCAAGCCGTCAACAAGACCGGGACCGCGATAACTTTTAATCGACGAGCGGTTAGCCTTATCGAACGACGCCTTAAAAATATATGGGATATTTAAGCGTTCGGCAATCTCCTTCGTGCGTCGACCAATCATCAAACTGCGCTCGTAACCTTCCAGCACGCACGGTCCGGCCATAAGTACAAGCCGGCCGCCGCCGAATTCGATGTTTCCAATTTTAACGGTGTTCATGTTTCAACCTCCGGACAAATCTTTCGGCAAAATTTTTTTTGTAACGGATTTGTTGCTGTCTTTGTCGTCTTGGCGAAGTGCGGCAACTTCGGCTGTAAGACTTTTAATGTATGATTACATGTCGGCAAGTATGGACAAAATTTTTTCAGTGTCAGTC
>CAMZDU010000287.1 GCA_947305445.1 uncultured Selenomonadales bacterium | reverse complement strand
CCTGAGCCAAGGCGTGTCGACCTTCTACGCCGAGCTTTTGCGCATTAAATCTATGATTGAGTACACCGAAAAAAATTTGCCCATGCTCGCCTGCATTGACGAGATTTTCAAAGGCACGAATGTTAACGATCGCATTATCGGCGCGAAGGAAGCAATTCGTCGTCTCACAAACGAACACAGCATCACGCTTGTCACTACGCATGATTTTCAGCTGTGCGACATGGTTTCCGAGAGCACCCACATTTCCAACGCGCACTTCGAGGAGTATTACGAGGGCGACGAAATTAAATTTGACTTCAAGTTGCGCAAAGGCCGCACGCACACGACCAACGCCAAATATCTTTTGCGGCTGGCGGGTATCCTTCCGCCCGAAGAGTCTGACAAACAATTTGACGCGAAGGCGATTTAATGAAAAAATTTTTCGGCAGACAGAGACAGGCAAATTATTTTTCGGTGCGGGTGAAGTCGTTGGCAGGCGAATTCACTTGCGAGCAGTTGTCGGCGATTCAAACTCTTGCAAAAATTTTCGGCGAAGGACGCGTCCGTCTGACTTCGCGACAGGAAATTTTCGTGCCGTTTATCAAAGCGGAGAACTTCGACGCGGTCGAAGATTTTTGCGCCTATAACGATTTGGAACTCTCTCCGCTCGGTGCGACATTAAAAACTGTGACGGCTTGTCAAGGTTGCGAGCTTTGTAGAGCGGGACTGATTGACGCACCGAGAGTTGGCCGCGAAATTGAACGTCGACACGGCGGGCGCGAATTTCCCGCAAAACTTTTAATCGGCGTGACGGGTTGCGCGAATAATTGCATGCGCGTGGAGTTGAACGACATTGGGATTATCGGCGGCGTTGAAATTCATCGGCGCGACGACCGCTGTGACTTTTGCGGCGCGTGCGAAAAAATTTGCCCCGTCAGCGCGATTACGATTAACCGCGAAAAAAATTTTTGGACGCTCGACCTCGACAAGTGCACCAACTGCGGACGATGCCTCAAGATTTGCACGGTGGCGGCTCTTCGCGGCGAAGTCATCTATAAAATTTATTTCGGCGGCAAAAAATTTTTCAACGTGCGCGACGAGCAGACGCTTCATAAAATTATCGACGACGCGCTAAAAATTTTTTCCGAACATGCGACCAACGGCGAACGCTTCGGCAAAATACTTGCCCGGCTCGGCGCGAACGACTTCGCAAAGGAATTTACGTGGTGACAAGTTTTTGACTTAGAAAAATTTTTCGTGTAGAATCTGCCTGCACTATTGCAGTGGAAAGGAGCCATTCATGGAAAAATTTTTTGAACTCAAAGAACGCGGCACCGACGTCAAAACCGAAGTCATGGCGGGCATCACGACGTTTATGACAATGGCCTATATCCTGGCGGTCAACCCGATAATTTTGGGTGCGTCGGGTATGGACACGGGCGCGGTCTTCACGGCGACGGCTTTGGCAAGCGCGTTCGCGACATTTTGTATGGCACTCTTGGCGAATATGCCGTTCGTGTTGAGCGCGGGCATGGGTCTTAACGCTTACTTCGCCTACACGGTGGTAATCGGCATGGGCTACACCTGGCAACAGGCATTGGCGGCAATTTTCGTGGAGGGTGTCATTTTTATTTTTCTGTCGATCGTCAACATTCGCGAGGCAATCTTTAATGCAATACCGCCGTCGCTGAAGATAGCGGTTTCGGTCGGCATAGGACTTTTTATAAGTTTCATAGGTTTGCAAAACGCGCACATAGTCGTTGCCGGCCCGACGCTCGTGACGCTGTATTCGTTCAAAAGTTCGGTTGAAAGCGGCGCGTTTCAATCGGAGGGCATAACGGTTTTGCTTGCGCTTATAGGTTTGCTGATAACGGCGTTCCTGCTGATAAAAAACGTCAAAGGCGCGGTGCTGTTCGGTATTGTGATAACGTGGGGGCTGGGTATGCTCTTTCAAGCTGTCGGCCTGTACATTCCAAATCCGGAAGCGGGTTTCTTCAGTCTGTTTCCGGCGGGGATTGTGTCAATGCCGGCCTCGCTTAGTCCGACGCTCATGCAGGTGGACTTCAGCTCGATGTTGTCGTTCGAGTTCTTAACGGTGCTTATGGCGTTCCTGTTCGTTGATTTGTTCGACACAATCGGCACGGTTATAGGTTGCGCGTCGAAAGCAAATCTGCTCGACGAAGACGGAAAACTCCCGAAGGTCAAGCAGGTTTTGTTGACGGACGCAATCGGCACGACGGCCGGTTCACTTATGGGCACCTCGACAATTACGACATTTGTCGAATCGTCTGCTGGCATCGCCGAGGGCGGCAAGACCGGATTAACGGCGATGACGGCCGGTTGCTTATTCTTTGCGGCGTTATTCTTCTCGCCGGTATTTTTGGCGATTCCGGCCTTCGCGACGGCTCCCGCGCTGATAATCGTCGGCTTCTTGATGATGCAGCAGGTTGCCAAAATTAATTGGACGGACGACGTGTTGACTGCCGTGCCCGCCTACATCACGATTTTTTCTATGGCGTTCATGTATTCAATCTCGGAAGGAATTTGCTTCGGCGTCATAAGTTACACATTGCTGCACGTCTTTTCGGGCAAGGGCAAAGATGTCACGCCGCTCATGTATATTTTAACGGTGCTG
>CAMZDU010000286.1 GCA_947305445.1 uncultured Selenomonadales bacterium | reverse complement strand
CCGGTGGCTAGCCGGGAATTTACGACTGTGGAGTGTTATATAAACGTCGGTAGCTTTGGCGAAGACGGACACTAAGAAGCAGTAAGATGAAATCGCGAGATTCATCCAAAACATCTTAGCATGGACTTTTGTCTATGTTTTAAGTAGCAGCGATAAATCAATCAATTCATATAACTTCAAAAAAATTCCCGCCGACAACGACGGGAATTTTTGTTTGCAAAAATTTTTTTCAGCACGTGTGACAAATTTCGTAAATGCCGGCGCGTTTGAGAGTGTTGACAACGGTATCGCCGATGTGTGCGACCGTGTCCGCGACTTCAATGCCGACTGCGTTAAGGGCTTTGATTTTGTCGGCCGCAGTGCCTTTGCCGCCGCTAATAATCGCGCCCGCGTGTCCCATGCGTTTGCCGGGGGGAGCCTGTCGCCCTGCTATGAAAGCCGCAACGGGTTTTTCGGGCATGTTCTCGGCAATCCAACGCGCCGCGTCCTCTTCGGCATTGCCGCCGATTTCGCCGATAAGCAAGACGGCTTTGGTATCGTCGTCGTCTTTGGAAAGTTGCAAAATGTCGATAAAGTCGGAGCCTTTGACGGGGTCGCCGCCGATTCCGACGGACGTTGTAATACCGATTCCGGCGTTCATGAGTTGGAAGGCCGCCTCGTAAGTCAAAGTTCCCGAACGCGACACCAATCCGACGTGGCCGCGTTTTTGGACGTTGGCGGGGATAATGCCGAGCTTAGCCTCGTCGGTTGTCATAATGCCGGGACAATTCGGACCGATAAGACGAGTTTTCTTGCCCTGCATGTAGCGGCGAACTTTAACCATGTCGAGCACCGGAATATGTTCAGTAATGCAAACGACAAGCTCAAGTTCCGCGTCGACGGCCTCAAGGATTGAGTCCGCGGCAAACGGTGCGGGCACGTAGATAACCGACGCCGTTGCTCCCGTGGCCGCGACGGCGTCCGCTACGGTGTTGAAGACGGGCACGCCTTCGACGACTTGACCGGCTTTGCCGGGTGTCACGCCGCCGACGATTTTCGTGCCGTAAGCGAGCATTTGTTTCGTGTGGAAGGTCGCCGCCTTGCCGGTTATGCCTTGAACGATGACCTTCGTGTTCCTGTCAACCAAAATCACTGTATCGCCTCCTATTATATAAGAGTGTATTGAAACTCGAAAGAGTTTTGCTAAAATTCAAGCGGACAGTTTTCTTCTTTCAAACTCCTGTAGGAATTGGGAGCCGTTCACATGTCGTTCGCCTCGAAGGTTATTTCTCCGACAAAATTTTTTGCCTGCCACGCTGACGAAAATTTTTTTCGGACGTCGGCAATTTGTTCGGCGGCGGTATCGTTCAGCAGTGCCAAAAATTGGTCGCGGCCGTATTGGGTCACGCAGTCGCCGCGCCGCAAATTTTTTATCAGCGTCTCTAAAAATTCTTCGCGAGCCTCGTCGTTGTCGGTCTCCAGCGTCATTTCCAATAAGTGTATTTTGTGGGAATATTCATTGAGCCGCGCCGAATATCGATAAACCGCCTTGAACTTGTCGAAGTCCACAAAAAGTGCGCCGGCCTCCCGATTGCGCTCGTCCAAAATCATTTGCGTTTGCGAAATGGTTTTATGCTCCGCCGCGTCCGAAAAATTTACCTCGCCGAAGAATGCGCAACCGTGCTTGCCGTGATGTTTGACTTTGTAGAGAGCTTTGTCGGCTTTGACGAGCAGTGACTCGAAGTCTTTGCCCTCGTCGGGAACGAACACCGCGCCGATACTCGTACCCAGCGGAATATTCATGTCTTCGCCCATGAAATTTTTCGCGCTGATTAGAAGTTGATGATTCAGAAACCGCGACTTGTTGAAAATAATTTTGTCGTCGTGAACGTTTCGGCAGAAGGCAATAAACTCGTCGCCGCCGATTCTGCCCGCCAAATCCGTCGAACGAATCATGCCCTTTACCAGCTCGGCGAAACGAATCAAAATTTTGTCGCCCATGGCGTGGCCGTACAGGTCGTTGACGAGTTTAAAATTGTCCAGGTCGAGCAACATCAACACGCCCTGTTCGTTGGCACAGAGCTTGGAAATTTCACGTTGCGCGGCGGTTTTGTTGAGCAGACCGGTCATCATGTCCAAGGTGGCCGCCTCAGTCAGACCGTGAATTTCGTCAAGGCGATCCAAAATATTTTTCACGCGTTGGAGCAAAACTTCGGCTTTAAGCGGCTTGCGGATATAGTCGGACGCGCCAACCGCGAAGCCTTTGCTTTCGCTCTCGTCGCTGTCGTAGGCCGTCATAAAAATTATCGGCACCGGCTCGGAATTTTTTTCCTGTAAAATTCTGTGCAATTCGTAGCCGTCAATTTCGGGCATGAGCAAATCCGACAGCACCAGGTCGGGACGTTCTCTGTTAAAAATTTCGATTGCTTCCGCGCCCGAACCCGCGCAAAGTACCTCGTACTTGGCGGACAAAATTTTTGACGCGATCTGAAGCATAATTTTTTCGTCGTCTACTACCAATATTTTCGGCATTATACTCCTCCGCCGGTTCATGAAATTTTTGGAGCGGTCGTTGCAGCAAGTTCCAGATCAATTCGTCGCGCCGAAAAGAAAAATATTATTGCCCGCTTGGTCGG
>CAMZDU010000285.1 GCA_947305445.1 uncultured Selenomonadales bacterium | reverse complement strand
TTGCGACTGCGGCTGAGCTTGTGACTGCGGAGCTGTCGACTGCGGCTGTGATTGCGCTTGCGGTTGTGCTTGCGCTTGCGGCTGAGCTTGTGACTGCGGCTGAGCTTGTGACTGCGGCTGAGCTTGTGATTGTGGCTGAGCTTGCGCTTGCGGCTGTGAAAACCTTCCGCCGAAATTTCTAAACATTGACTGCAAAAATCTTTGCGTTGCCGATTGCGGCTGCGGTCGTCCCTGCTGAGCTTGCGCCTGTTGTTCGTCGGCTGGCACGTCGACGCCCGGACGCGGCATAAAAAATTTCACAAGCTGTTTTAAAAATTGCATGCTGTCAGATTGCGGCTGTTGCTGTTGCTGAACGGCGGCGGGCATCTGCGCCAGTTGCGACAAAATTTCGTAGAGTGCTTGCGGCAGTTGTTCGGCGGTTTTTGCGTCGACAAGTTCAAAAGCCGCCTTTGTCATCAGCACAGGTTCGAGAGCTTCGCCGCCTTCTTGCTCGACGACTGCGGCTTTCAAATTCGACAGCAAAGATTGAGTTTCGTTGCTAAGTTCCATAGAGTAACCTTTTTCGATGAGCGTGCCAATTTGCGTGAGCATGCGCGAGAGCAACATAAGTTGATCCGCCGAGAAGCGTTGACTTTCGACGGTGCTACCGATTCCGCGGGCGAGCGTCGCCTCCACCGACAACGATTGCCGTAAAATATTTTTGACGACTTCACCGACTTCCTGCGGCAATTTCTGTATGCCGAATTTTTCTTCCGCGCCGATTCTGCCGAGTGTCGCGGCCATGTCTTGTATTGCGGTTTTGAGGTTGACATTTGTCTGCGGACGAAAACCGCCTCCGGAAGAGCCGTCGTCCTGTCGACGCACACTTTCGGAGCCGCCTGGCAACTGTCGTCGCTCTACAGGTCTGATACCTGTTGCGTCTATCAATGGCATGAAAAAATACCTCCTTGAACAACCCACCGTCAGGCGGGGATTCATGAGAAGTTTGACTTGTTTGAAGTTTAATCGAACAGTTTTTAGTAGTCAAGCAACGATTAATCCCCCACCTTTTGACAGTTAGGAATTAGAATTCGGCGGAGGTTGTTAACGGCGACAACACCACAACTCAAAAAATTCCTAACTCCAAATTGCAGAAGCGTTGTGTTTGCAGATATTGTCAATTCACCGCGTTTGGTTTATCATTTAAAAAAATTATCGTGCGGAGGAATTTTATGGACGCGAAAATTTTTGACTGGGTGATGATGGCCGAAAAGTTTTCTGCGGACGGCGACGCACTGTCCATGCGCACGGCCGCACGCGAAATTTTCGAGCTTGACAAAAATTCCGTCGAAGGGTTTGCGCTTGCCGGCGAGGTCGCACTTTATTTGGGCAACACCGACGAGGCCGAAACTTAGGCGCGACGTGCTCTGCGTGTCGCGGCGAATCATCTGCGCGGACGATTGGTAATGGGCGGCGTGGCGGTTAAGCGATTCAAACTCCGCGAGCAAATAAAAATTTTCGACGACGTTATCCGCGACGCACGCAACGAGTTGAAAATTTTGCTCGACCGACGAAAAATTTTTGTCGTGCGCTCGATTTTGTTCAAGGCCTTGTGTTGGAGCGCGAACGGTTTATATCTGGCGGGGGAACCTGTAAGGGCGGCGGCGGCTTTGGCGGAAGCGAGCACGTTGACCGAACGCGAAGAGATTGCCGCAGAGCTGTACTCGAAGCATTTATTCCTGCGCAATTATCGTGACGCGCAACCTCAGCAAACAGTGGAGCTGGCGCGGCGATACAATAATTTTTTCGCGCACGTCAAGCAATTCGCTCACGACAAAAAAAATTTCGACGGCGGAAAAATTCACGTCGGCTATGTCTCGCCGGATTTTCGTGAACACGCGCTGGCAAATTTTATAACGCCGCTACTCGACCTCGACGCCGAAAATTTTTCCGTGACGTGTTATTCGACCGGCAGAAAAGATTTCGTCACGGAGAAGATTAAGCGTCGAAAAATTCGTTGGCGCGTTTTGACGGGCAAGAGTCCGTTTGAAGCCGCGCAAATTATTCGCGCCGACGCCGTTGATGTTCTCGTCGATTTGTCGGGGCATTCGCAGGACAGTTGCTTGCCGATTCTCGCGCACAAGCCCGCGCCCGTTCAAATCACTGCGCTCGGTTACACGGCGACGACCGGTCTTGAGGCCGTCGATTATTTTTTGTCGGACAGCGTTTGTTTGCCGACACCAACCAATGCATTCACGGAAAAAATTTTGCGGCTGGACACGTGCTGTCTGTGTTACGCGCCGGGGCTGATTCGCGACCTGCCCAAAACTTTCGCCGCGCCCGTGCTAAAAAATAATTTCGTGACGTTCGGCTCGTTTAACAACTTCGCCAAAGTCAGCGACGAAGTTTTGTCCGTGTGGCGTGCGATTGTCGACGGCGTGGAAAATTCGCGGCTGATTCTCAAGGGAAAAATTTTCAGCTTGGACGACGGACGCGAGCTTGTCCGCCAACGATTGCGCAAGATAAATTTTCCGATTAACCGCGTGGAGTTTCGTCCGTACAGTCCCGACTATTTGGAACAGTACCGCGACGTTGACATTGCGCTTGACACTTTCCCTTACACCGGCGGCACGACCA
>CAMZDU010000284.1 GCA_947305445.1 uncultured Selenomonadales bacterium | reverse complement strand
GGAATGGTGACGAATTCGGGAACGTCGATAAGAAGAGCATTAAGTTAAAATCCGAAGTCGCCTCCGACGAAGACACTAACGAATTCAAAAAAATTTTGGAGACGGGCGAAACGACTAAGGAAGACGTAAGTAATTACGCTAAAAACTATCGCGACTTTCAAGAGTGGATTAAAAACTTCAAAGCTACGAGCGAAAATTTTTCTGTCCTACCGATGAGGATTCTGAATAACTGCATTCTCCTGCCGATTGAAGCCGATTCACAGACAACCGCACTTAGGATTTTCACGACGCTCAACGATCGCGGTATGCCACTTTCCAACGCCGACATCTTCAAGGCGCAATTCTATAAATTTTTTTCGCAATACGGCAAACAGTCGAAAGAATTATTTATTGAACGTTGGAAGAAATTGGCGGAGCTTTGCAACAAAAATTTTCATCCCCGCAAAGGCACGCCCGTCGATGATTTGTTCATGCGCTATATGTACTACGCAAAAACGCGGTTGGCAGTTGAGCAAAAGTTGCGTATCAGTGACACTTTTTCCGACATGCGCGACTTTTACGCCCAAAACAATTACGAAATTTTGCGCGACAAGACGGTCTTTGAAGATTTGGAGACGTTGGCGCAATTTTGGGATGACGTGGCAAAGCGTAATGACCGATTCTCGCCGCAAATTCTCAAGAAACTTTACGTGCTGAACTATTCGCCGTACAGTTTGTGGAGCTACGTCGTTTCGCTGTACTTCATGAGTTGGCGCGAACTTGATGAGGAAGATTTTTGCGCGTTCTTGGAAAAAATGACGGCGTTGATTTTGATGAACGCGCTTTTGGATTCGGGTAAGCAAAATATTCGTCGCCTGTTCGTGCTGGAATTCAAAAACATTTATAACGGCGAACCGATTAAATTCGAGCAATATCGGCGAAAAGAATCTCTGGTTCGCAGTCGGCTCGAAGAAATGAATTTCAGCAACACCAAGCCCATAACTCGCGCAATGTTGGCGTGGTGGACTTTCCGCAACGCTGAGCAACAACTTCTTCCGAGTGACACACAGTTGCACATTGAGCACATTTATGCCAAAAAACGCCACGAACTTCACCCTCTTGGCAACGCCGCTAATTTGGAACTTTTGGGCAATAAGGCATTTCTGGAAGATCGTGTGAACATTCGTGCGGCGGATAATGCTTTTGCTGACAAGAAAAATTTTTATCTCGGCTTCACCGACGCAAAAGGCAAATCCAAAGAAGGCACTTCCAATCTTGAACTGCTACATTTAGCCGAAACGCATACCGATTTCACAGAGGCTGACATACTCGCCCGAAATGAAGAAATTTTCGATGCGTTCATAGAATATTTACGCGAAAACGAGTTGCTGATTTAAAGACGCGTATTCCACATAATCAGCGCGTCCTCGCCGTTGTCAAGGTAATAGCCCTTGCGCCGACCGACGCTTTTGAGTCCGAAGTTTTCGTAAAGCTTAATCGCCGCAGTGTTGCTCGGACGAACTTCAAGCGTTATCGACGACGCGCCGCGTGCTTTAACCGCTTTAATCAGTTCGCCGAAAAGCAAAGTGCCGATGCCTTGTCCGCGCAATTTGGGTTCAACGGCCACGTGCATGACTTCTGCCTGCTCGAACGAGACCCACGCGCCCGCGTAAGCGACGATTTGTCCGTCCAGTTCGCCGACGACATATTCGGCGAGATCGTTTTTCGTTTCGCGGAAGAAATCTTCGCGGCTCCAAGGCATGGCAAAAATTTTCAGTTCAAGTTCGGCAACGGCTCGCGCGTCGTTCGGCGTCATTGCTCGGAACAGCAACGGGACGTTGCGTCCTGCCGGTGCATTCAGGGTTGCCGACGAGTCGACGTTGTTTGCGGCTACTGAAGTCATTCAAAATTCCTCATTCCACATTTCCAATCGATTAAATTTCTCTCAGCATAATAAGCGCGTCCTCGCCGTTGCCGTAAAAATTTTTCACGCGGTCAACAATTTTGAAGCCAAACTTGTTGTAGAAATTGATTGCCGCCGTGTTGCTCGGACGAACTTCAAGATATATCAGCGTCGAATTGCGAGCTTTAACCGCCGCGAGAAGTTTGGCAAAAATTTTCGTGCCGAGGCCGCGCCGCTGAAATTCGGGTTCGACGGCAAAAGTTTCAATTTCGGTCGCGTCCCGATAAATTTCCGCGCCGACACAGGCGACAATTCGTCCGTCCGCTTCGCCGACAATATAGATTGATTGCTTGTCACGCGCCGCGTAAAAAAAATAATCGCTGTTCCAGGCGTCGCGCTCGTCGAAACATTTCAAGTCGAGCGCGGCGACAGCAACGGCGTCATCTGTCGTCATTGGGCGAAGGACAATCCGTGTCGTTTTTCCCACAATTCTTCCGCCTCCGCACGTCTTATGTAAAGCGGTTCCAAATTCATCACGTTGTCAAATTTTCCCGCCGCAAGTAATTCTGCTCCGCACAGCGCGACGCACGATGCTCGCGGCATTTTTAAGTTGGGCGGCGCAAGGTGCACGTTCGGCGGCAGGGGGATTTTGATTTTGTGGAGCACGTCGCCGCACAAAAAAATTTCGTCGCCCGATTGAGCGACTTGTGCTACAACTTCGTCAATCGGTCTGACTG
>CAMZDU010000283.1 GCA_947305445.1 uncultured Selenomonadales bacterium | reverse complement strand
GTCTTCGATATGGATAAACGCTACCCCGAACGCGAACCGATTAAAATTTTCCTCTTTGAACTGCCTAAACGATTTAACGCGCTGAACTTTATAGTTGACGATAGCCAAAATAAAATTTCCGTCGAACATGAATTATCTATCAAAGCCGGCGCAATCGTCGCCAAAATTTATGACGGTCTGCGCGCTGAACTCAAAATTCAATCAGATAAAGCCCTTTCCGACCTAAATAAGCTTTGCGTCCGATTGGTTTTCTGCCTTTACGCCGAGAGCATCGATATTTTCGGCAAGCACAAGATTTTTCGTGACTATCTTCGCGGCGCAAGAAATATTCGCCAAGATTTGCTTGAGTTGTTCAAAGTTCTAGATACTCCGCTTGAAAATCGCAGCCCGTACCTCGACGACACGCTGAAAAAATTCCCTTACGTCGACGGCGGGCTTTTTGCTGACGAAATCGACTTCCCGAACTTCACGAACGAACTTAAAACCCTTTTGCTCGACGAGGCTAGCGGTAACTTCGATTGGGCGCAAATTTCCCCGACAATTTTCGGCACTGTCTTTGAATCAACCTTCAACGGCAACAACAAAACCATCAGCAACTTGACCGTCAACGGCGACTACTACGCAGGACTTTTCGGTTATGTGGGTTCGAACGGCACCATTAAAAACGTCATCTTGACCAACGCCACAGTCAGCGGCAATAAAAGTGTCGGCGGTATCGTCGGCTACAAATCTTGGGGCACTGTCAGCGGTTGCACAGTCACCGGCACAATCAGCGGCGAATTTGATGTCGGCGGCATTGTCGGCAACAGCTACAGCGGCAAAATCACCAACTGCAAAGTCAACGCGCAAGTAAGCGACTCAACAAACTATGCCGGTGGCATTATCGGACTTAACCAACACGCCAAAGTCAGCGATAACATCTATCGCAGCAACAAAGACGCGGTCGGTTACAACTTTGAAGGCACCGTCGAGAACAACTTCCGCGTTTACACGAATCTGACTTTCACGGACGATTTAGACGAACTTTGGGGCGTTTCAAGCGGGAGGGACGGCTCCAAAGCTAATCCCTACTTAATCAGTTCGATTGACGGCTTGAAGCTGTTGTCTTTTGAATGCGCCAAAGCCCTGGCGAACAATTCCGACTACGGCTCAGGCAAATATTTCAAGCTCACGGCGGACATTGACGGCGTCGACTTCCAAATCAACACTGATTTCGCACTCAACGGCGCGACGATCGACGACGGCTACTACACGCAGACTTTCGGCGACGCGCAAGTTTCTAATGTGCTCACGTTGCCCGACGGCGTTACCTATGTCAGCGGCAACTACTCCAAACGAATCGGCAACACGCTCATCTTAGCGGACGGCGCGACAATCGTCGTAAATGTCAGCTACGTCGACACGAACGGCGAAACTCAAACCGTCAACGCCATAGTCCTCACGGGCGACACAACCAACCTTAGCGCGGGCACTTACGTCGTTTTAGGCGACGTTACGAAAATGGCTATTGAAAAGTTTGTAGGCAAAAAATCTGCTTGCAAACCTTTTTTTTTACGCCTATACTTCGCCACAAGTAGAGAATTTGCACTCGGAGGAATGAAATGTCAATATCTTTAGCTCTACTCGTCGTGTCGATTCAACTTTCTGACTTCTATTTGATGTATCTTCCTTTTAGCAATGGTATGACGCACGTTGAACGGAAAAATTTACTGCTCGGAATGCTCGCTTGCGGAATTCTTAGCTGTGTCGGGAGTATTTTAGTCTTTGAACACTTCACCATTACTGCTTACGTCTATAAAAGGCTGTTGATGTTGGGCTGGATACCCTACTTGATAATTTTTATGCTGATTGTTCGGCGAAATTTTCTTCAACACGTCTTTATCTTCGGTATGTCACGAGTTTGGAGCATAATATTGCATAATTTTTCTGCGATAACTATCGTTTTGCTCTTCGACACCGAACACGAAATACTTTTTTCCCATGCAATAATATATTTGCTACTTTTTGCAGTATGTTTGCCGCTTGAACGGCGTTATTTCGTGAATTTACTACCGCAAAAAAGATTTTTCGTCGATTACGGAGCAACTATCGCGTTTTTGCCGATTGTAATGACGTTGAGTGTAACGCTCCTTTGGTCGCAGGAGCCTTTAATCCATTCTTGGCAGGAAAGATTCTCCAGATTCTATCTGCCGTTCGTGTTTTTCTTTTTCTACCGCTATATTTTGCAGACGAACGAGAAATTACAGGAAGAAAAGCTTGCGAAACAAAACTTTCGACTGATGAAGGAGCAATTAACCGCGTTGAGTGAATATAATCGGCTCATGAAAGAAAGTCGCGAACAAATTTTGGTTATGCGGCACGATTTGAAACATAGCTTCCGGATAATTTACATAATGTTGCAAGAAGGCAAGGTCGAGGAGGCAAAAAATTATATCGGCAAGGAAGAAAAATTGCTGGGCAGTACCTCAATCAAAGATTATTGCTCGCAACCGCTGATAAATGCCGCGTTAAGTGTTTATATCAGCCGCGCAGAGAAATTTGGCATTAAAATCAATCACAAAATAAATTTGCCGTCGGAAATTTCGATTGATGAAGGTGATTTCGCGTTGCTGGTCTCGAATTTGCTCGAAAATGCCATAAATGC
>CAMZDU010000282.1 GCA_947305445.1 uncultured Selenomonadales bacterium | reverse complement strand
CTTCCAATTATCAAGTAGTACAGGTAAAAATTGAAAAATAAGCGATTAAAATTTTTTCGTTCGTCGCGGCGAAAACTCTGCCCGTCGACAAAATCAATCCGCCAGCCGTCGCAAGTTTGACAAAATTTCTACGCGTAATGTCCATAATGATACCTCCCGAAAAATTTTCTGTGTCGATTATAAAATTTTGAGTCGGCTCCATGTAAACACTCCGAAAAAAATTTCCCGTCACTCACAACGAGCGGCGGGAAAATTTTTTTTATGTTGCCACCTCAATAAACGAGTTGCTCAGCGTCAAAAGTTTGCGTCTGCTCGTTCCATTTGAAATGGAATTCGCCTTCGGGAGCCGATGCGCCGCTCCAATTCCAACGACGATAAGTCACAACAAGCGTATCGCCCGCGCAAGTCGGCACGTCGTAGAGAACGCCGCCTTCCATTTTGTAACCGTCATTGCCGCCGAAAAATTTGTCGCTGAGTTTTTTGCTGTCGATGCAGACGCGCCACATGCCGTTGCGTTCGCCGAGAATTTTTAAATCCGTCACGCAGTAGTTGTGATAAATCGCATACAATGTCAACGATTCGCCGTCAATTTTAAAAATTTCTTTATACGTGCCGTCAAGGGGCAGAACAAAATTATTCGCGCCGCCAAAATTCAGAGCCTCAACAATTTCCGCGTCGAAGTCGTATTCGCAACAGAGTCCGCCAAAATACGCCGTGCCCCGCGTGTAAGTTACAAGCGGTTTGCCGCCGCGCTCAAAAACTTCGGTAAACGGCTCGCCGTCATTAAAAGTCGCGTTCTCGACAATGAACCCGTGATAGGGCGATTGAACCGGCGAACCAATCGCGCCGATTTTGACGGGCGCAGAAAAGTTTTCGGCGAACGCGCTACCGGCTGTGAGGAGCACGCTCAAAATGATGGCGACAAAAATTTTTTTCATGTTCAATCCCTCCAAACTTTCTTTCAAACGTCGGCAGGCCTCGCGGTTAAGTTCGTGAAATTTTCGGCGGCTCATCGTCTGCGACAAAAATTTTTCGTAGTAAGCGTCGACGTTACAAAAAATCGGTCGCTGCTCGTAAATCGTGCAAAGATTCGTCGCCTCGTCAAAATTTTTGCAAACGCCGTCGCCGCGATCGAGTTCGTGATAAAAATTTGCGTGTCGAATATTTCTGCAACACGCGCCGCAACGGTCACAGTCAAACGATTTCAAAAAGAATCAAGCCGCCTTTCCGAGAATAGCCCGTGTTCCACAGCGTCGACAAGTCGAACCAACGACCGATTCCGTACGAAACGACCTGAACAAAAAATTTTTCGCCGCGAATTTCGTAGCCGTTCAAAATAAACCAGTGCCAAACATAATCTTGCAACACCGGCGATTGATGATTGAGTATCAAGCACGGAATCGGCAAGCCCGCGTCGATTTGTCGGCAGAGGATTCGTAACGTGTCGTCAAAATTATTTTCGCCCGACCACCCGATTAAATTAATATTCGTGACGTGACGGTCGTGCAAAAATCTGCCGAAGCCGTCCAAATAAATTTCCAACTTGTCGACGCCCGACCAGCGCGGATACAAATACGGCTCCATAATTTTTCCGAAGCGCAAATAATCTTCCCGCGTGATGTTTTTCAGGTCGAACGGGTACAGCCCGCGCACTCCGAAATATTTTTCAAAACAAACGGCGCAGTCGCAAGCGGTGACGGCCGCGCACCCTCCGACATGCATTCCGAAGTCGGTTATGCGCGAATACCATTCTTGTTGCCCGCCGAGCGACGCGCCGATATAAAAATGCGGTAGAAATTTTTTTATGTCCAATTAAAAGCCTCCGTGATGTCAACGAAATTACACGACGCAAAAATTTAAAATTCGCCGGTGGAGCCGAAACGTCCGCGCCGAACTTCGCCGACGCCGACAGTGTCGCCGTCAACCGTCAGATATTTTTGGAAGATGCCCTGCGCAATTCTCATGCCGCGCTTAATCTCGAACGTCCCGGCCAAACTCGTGACAGGCAAGATTATGTGTCCGCGATAGTCCGCGTCAATCACGCCGACGCCGTTGGCCAAAATCAAACCGTGCTTGACCGCCAGACTTGAGCGCAGATAAATCAACAGCACCTCGTCGGCAGGAAAAAAGGCCTTGAGACCCGTCGGTACGAGCGAAATTTTTTCACGCGACACGCTGACGTTTTGCGCCGCCTCCAAGTCGTAACCCGCACTGAAGGCCGTCTGTCGTGTCGGAAGACGAATTCCGTCGTAACCTTCGAGAATCTCAAAGCCTCGAATCATTGTATATGCCTCGCCGAAAAGAAAATTTACTGAGCAGGAACCTCCGCTTTCGCGTCGTCAGGTGCAACCGGTGCTTCGTCCGGAGCCGGTTCCGTCACTTTGGCCGGAGTCTGTTGCGGTGAACCGAGCGGCCTGGCCGGGGTAATAGTCGAGATTGCGTGCTTGAAGATCATTTGCTGACGTCCCATCGAGTCGATGACGACAGTGAACTGGTCGAAGCCGCGAATCATGCCCTTAAGCTGAAAGCCGTTGACGAGATGAATTGTGACGGGGACGTTTTCTTTGCGCGCCTGGTTCAAGAAATTTTCCTGCAGATTGATGATCGGTTTGTTTGTTGCTGTTGCCATTAAAATTCTCTCCTTTGCA
>CAMZDU010000281.1 GCA_947305445.1 uncultured Selenomonadales bacterium | reverse complement strand
CGGGGGAAGTCGATCCATTCGGGGTGGCCGAACTCGTTGCCCATGAAGTTGAGGTAACCGCCGTTAATCGTCGAAGCCGTCACGAGTCGAATCAACTTGTGCAGGGCAATGCCGCGGGTCGCCATGGCGTTCTCGTCGCCTTTGCGGAAGTGCCAATACATGTCGGCGTCGATGAGCCGGAAGATAATCGTCTTGTCGCCGACAAGTGCTTGGTCGTGGCTCTCGGCGTAGCTGACAGTTTTTTCGCCTGCGCGGCGATTGGTCATCTCCCAGAAAATGGAAGACGGTTTCCAATTCTCGTCGCTGACTTCTTTTATGGTCTTAATCCAGTAGTCGGGAACGTTCATTGCAAGACGATAGTCGAAGCCGAAGCCGCCGTCCTCGAATTTGGCCGCAAGTCCGGGCATGCCGCTGACGTCCTCGGCAATGGTGATTGCGTCGGGTTTGACTTCGTGAATCAGCTTGTTCGCGATCATAAGATAGCAAATCGCATTGTCGTCCTGGTGGCCGTTGAAGTAGTCGCCGTAACCCGTGAAGGCCTCGCCGAGTCCGTGACTGTAATAGAGCATTGAAGTCACGCCGTCGAAGCGGAAGCCGTCGAAGTGATATTCCTGCAACCAATATTTGCAGTTGCTCAACAGGAAGTGGAGCACGTCGTCTTTGCCGTAATCGAAGCACAGACTGTCCCAAGCAGGATGCTCGTGGCGGTCGCCTTCATAGAAAAATTGATTCGGGTCGCCGGCGAGATTGCCGAGACCTTCGACTTCGTTCTTGACGGCGTGGCTGTGCACGATATCCATAATGACGCCCAAGCCCATTTGATGCGCGGCGTCAATCATTTCTTTTAACTCGTCGGGCGTGCCGCAACGACTGGACGGCGCGAAGAAACTCGACACGTGATAACCGAAGCTACCGTAGTACGGGTGCTCCTGAATCGCCATGACTTGAATGGCGGTGTAACCGGCTTTCTTGATGCGCGGCAGAACGTTGTCTTTAAATTCGCGATAAGTGCCGACCTTCTCAGCGTCCTGACTCATGCCGACGTGACATTCATAAATAAACAGCGGGCTTTTCTGAATCTTAAAGCCGTCGTCGTGCCAAGTGTAATTGCTGTCCCAAACTTGCGCGGAGAAAATTTTAGTCTTCTCGTCCTGCACGACGCGTTGACACCAGGCGGGAATGCGCTCGCCTTCGCCGCCGTCCCAGCGCACATTCATTTTGTACAAGTCGCCGTGTTTCATCTTGTCGGCGGGGAGTTTAAGTTCCCAGTTGCCGCCTTCGAGTTTCTTGCAACGATAAGCTTCGTTCTTCTGCCAACCGTTGAAGTCACCGACTAAATAAATGTCTACTGCATGCGGTGCCCATTCGCGAAAAATCCAACCGTCCGCCGTTTTGTGCAAGCCGAAATACAAATGACCGTCCGCAAAATCCGAAAGGGTGCGTTTGCCGTGTTGAGTAAGCTCGCCGATTTTCCATGCCGCGTGGTCGTGGCGGCCGCGTATAGCCTCTTCGTAAGGTTCCAACCAGCTGTCGCCGGCTACCAATCCGATGTGTTCGTTCGCCATAAAATTTCCGTTACTGAGAACTTATAAAAAGTTATAAACTTTTACGTCCCATTCCTGCTTCGCCGCGTCCGCTTTTGCCGTAGCTACTCACGTTTCACAAAAGTTTTTCAGTAACGGTCTTCACCTCCTTATAAATTTTGTGATTTTATAAATTGATAAGTTTTTCTTAGCTGTTAATCGCCCCCTTTGTATTTGTTAATTGTCAGCTGAAAAAACTCAAAGCTTATGTAACGCGATTGTAGCAAAAGATTTTTCTTTAAGCAAGGAATTTGCCCGGCGGCCGCGAAGTTTCGTGAAAATTTTTATCGAAACTCGTTGTTCAAAAAAAGTAACAAAAAGAAGAGGCACCTCGCTTCGCCAATTTGGAATGAGGAATTTTTTGAGTTGTGGTGTCGTCAACTGAACCCGCCGTACAATTTCTAATTCCTAATTGACGAAGCCGCAGTTCGCGCCGAGTTGCAAGAAATGACGATTTAACAAACTCACGCGCTGTAGTGAAACTTCTGCGGCTTGCAAAGTTTCATCGCGGCAATTATACTTGCGCGGGAGGGATTTAACTTGATAGTTTCATGGAACACGACGAACGCTTGTAATATGTACTGCGCCCACTGCTACCGCGACGCCGGCTGTAAAGCTGACGAGGAGCTTTCCACCGCCGAGGCAAAGGAGTTGCTCAATCAAATTGCCCGCGCCGGTTTCAAGATCATGATTTTTTCCGGCGGCGAACCTCTCATGCGTCCCGATATTTTGGAGCTGGTTGCTCACGCCGCAAGCTTGCGATTAATTCCGGTCTTCGGCACGAACGGCACGCTGATAACCGCGCTATTGGCTCGCGACTTAATATATGCGGGCGCGAAGGGCATGGGAATTTCACTCGACTCGCTCGACGCCGACAAGCACGATAAATTTCGCTCGTTCGCGGGCGGGTGGCAGGGTGCTGTTGACGGCATGCGAAACTGTCTGGCGGCGGACTTGCCCTTCCAAATTCACACGACGGTTATGGATTGGAATCAGCACGAGCTGGAAGCCTTGACGGACTTCGCGGTCGATATCGGTGCCAAAGCTCATCACTTCTTCTTTCTGGTGC
>CAMZDU010000280.1 GCA_947305445.1 uncultured Selenomonadales bacterium | reverse complement strand
CCGCTTCGGAGGAAGTCGAGCCGGGCATCGGCTGGTTTTACACAGGCTGGGTCGGTGCTCTGGCCGAAAATCCGGCAATGGGCGGTGCCAAACTCGGTCAGTCGATTTGCAACACCTACATTGACGAATGCAAAAATTATAACCTGCACGACACGGCGACGCTTTCGCTTATCGATATGAGCAAGTTGCCCGTTCTGCGCAATGCTTATGAATCGTTCGGGTTGGAAGCTTTGCGTGCCGCGCACAAAAATCCGCGAAACTTTTTCTCTAACTTCGGTCGCGGTGCCGCGCAGGCCGAAAATTACGGCGGCAACACTCGACGCACCGGCTACACGAACATGGTCGACATTGTCGACTTGGCACGCGGCAACAAGGAAATTCTTCCCGAAACTTCGGACAAACTTATCGGCGCGGTTGACGACGCAGTTATTTACAAAGTCTGCGGCACCTATCGCAATCGCGGCGGCGGCCTGTCGAGTTTCTATTCTTACAGCGGCGACGAGCAGAGCTTGATTAATTATATCAATCTTGAGTCCGCGCCCACTCCCCAGAAAATTTTGTATTACTATCTGATTTACGGCGAGA
This sequence comes from uncultured Selenomonadales bacterium, assembly GCA_947305445.1. GTDB lineage: Bacteria > Bacillota > Negativicutes > Selenomonadales > Selenomonadaceae > Quinella. Next base: position 2,086 of record CAMZDU010000280.1, on the reverse strand, counting down.
TACCCGCCGACGTTATTCCGTTGCTTAAGGACGACTCTCTTGTCACGCCCGTGCCGACCGCGCCGCCCGAAGTGCCCCAGAACCTTTTTGAAATTTCGCAGCTCGACGAATTCCCCGTGCAACTCGACGAAAACAATAACGCATTTGTTCAGCTCACACCGGAGCAAATGGAGTTACTCTCCGCCGTGCATTGTCAGTTGCTTTATTTGAGTTTGGAAGACGATTTGATACTTTATCTCGGCTCGGACACCGACATCAAAGCCGACTGGAACGCCGGCAAGTTTACCGACAATTTCCGTGGCGTGTGGCCCATGCTTGACGGCCATCCGGTTTATATCGAAATCACGGAGGAAAATGAAGGTTACAATCTCTACTCCATTCCGATTAAATTGAACGGCGTCGAATGCAATTTGCAAGTCGCTTACGTCTACTCCGAAGGAAAGTATTATATTCTCGGTGCACGCAGAAGCCTCGACAGCAACGGCATGAGCGACCGCGAACTTATCAAACTTCAGGTCGGCGACGAGATAACCACGATTCATTACGCAATGTCAATCAGCGGCGACGACGATGATTTCACGCAGGTCGAAGTTGACACCTTCTCCATTGACGAAAATACGCAAATCAACGACGAACCTCTCGGCAACGGCAGTTACGGTTACGCCTTCGAGTTTGTGACGCCGACCGAAGAAGATACCGCTTTATCTAACTTTGTAATGTTCACCGTTAACAACGGCGAGATTACCACGAGTATCAACGAGTAGTAACAAAGAGGAGGATATTTTATGATTCGCAGAATTCTTATTGCCAACCGCGGCGAAATTGCAGTGCGTGTAATTCGCACCTGTCAAGAGCTGGGCATCGAAACCGTCGCAATTTATTCCGACGCCGACAAAGAAGCTCTGCACGCGCAACTTGCCGACGTTCGCTATCGCGTGGGCACCGAGGACGCCTTCGACAGTTACCTGAACCGCGAATCGATTATCGAGGCGGCCAAAACTACCGAAGCCGACGCCGTTCACCCCGGCTACGGATTTTTGTCGGAGGACGCAGACTTCGCGCAAATGGTCGTCGACGCCGGAATGACCTGGATTGGTCCCTTGCCCGAAACAATTCGTCTTGTCGGCGACAAGGACGCGGCGCGTGCTTCAATGGAGCCGTCGGGCATTCCCATGTCAAAAGGTTCCGTGCCGCTCACCGATAACGATATGGCCATTCGTTCGGCGGCGGAAGTCGGTTACCCCGTAATCTTAAAGCCCGTCAGCGGCGGCGGCGGCAAGGGCATGTTCATTATCCGCAACGAAGACGAACTTCGCCACGTGCTCGGTATCGTTGACGTGACCAAGACCAGATTTTATTTCGAGCACTATATCGAGCATTCGCGGCACATCGAAGTTCAAGTCGTGGCGGACAATTTCGGTAGCGTAATTCATTTAGGCGAGCGCGAATGCTCAATCCAACGCCGCAATCAAAAACTCCTGGAGGAGTCGCCGTCCGTTGCGCTTACGCCCGAAATGCGCGAGCGCGTCGGCAAGCTGGCCGTCAAAGCCGCCAAGAGCGTCCACTATTCCAACATCGGCACGGTTGAATTTTTGCTCGACCTGAAGACGAACGAATTTTATTTCATGGAGATTAACCCGCGCATCCAAGTCGAGCACGGCATAACGGAAGCTGTCACTGGCGTTGACCTCGTGCGCACGCAAATTCGCGTCGCCTCCGGTGAACCACTCGACATCACGCAAGAGGATATCAAGTTCACCGGCCACGCGATTGAATGCCGCATTAACGCCGAAGACCCCGACCGCAAGTTCATGCCCACACCCGGCAAAATTGAATTTCTGCACGAGCCGAGCGGTCCGCGTGTTCGTTTCGACAGTGGCGTAACGGCCGGCCTGTCAATCGAACCTTATTACGACTCGTTGATTGCAAAACTCATCGTCCACGGCAGGACGAGAGGCGACGCAATCAGAATCATGCGCCGTGCCCTAAACGAGTTCATGCTTAAAGGCGAAGGCAACTTCGTCAAGACGACCGTTCCGCTTCACCAACAAATCCTAGACGACTAATGGTTCTGCACCGGCATACG
>CAMZDU010000279.1 GCA_947305445.1 uncultured Selenomonadales bacterium | reverse complement strand
GGTGATTTTTTTTTGAACGGACTAATCACACGCGTGGAGGCGGGCAGTCTCGCCGAGGAACTTGAACTCGTCGCGGGCGACAAAATTTTGCGCGTCAACGGTAACAAGCCGCTCGACATAATCGACTTGAGTTTCCTGCTCGCCGAAGAAGAGATTGAGTTGCTGATTGAGCATGCGAACGGCTCGCGGGAAATTGTCGCCTTCGATAAGGATATGGACGAGGAGCTGGGCGTGCAGTTCGAGTCGGCGGTCTTCGACGGCGTGCGTCGTTGCAAAAATCACTGCGTCTTTTGTTTCGTGGACATGATTGCGCCGAACATGCGCCGCACGCTTTCAATCAAGGACGACGATTATCGGCTGTCGTTTCTGTTCGGCAACTTCATCACGCTGACTAACTTGACCGCCAAAGATTTTCGCCGCATAAAAAAATTTCATCTGTCGCCGCTGTTCGTGTCGATTCACACGATGAACCCCGACTTGCGCGCAAAAATTTTGCGGACGCCGCTCGGCGCGAAGATACACGAACAACTTGACGAGCTGGAGCGGGCGGGCGTCGAATATCACACGCAGGTTGTCCTTTGCGCGGGACTCAACGACGGCGCGGAGCTGGACTTCACAATCGCGGAAATTTTGAAACGTCGGCCGCATGCACTGAGCTTGGCAATCGTGCCTGTCGGAGTGACGCGCCACCGCCGCGACAAATTTCCGCTGAAGCAATTCGACAAAAATTCTGCGGCTGAAGTCATCGCACAAGTCGAACGTTTCCAAAAAAAAATTCGCGCCGAGACCGGGCGCACGTTTGTCTTTTTGGGCGACGAATTTTATTTCCTCGCCGAAAAAAATTTTCCACCCGCCGAATTCTACGACGACTTCCCGCAGATTGAAAACGGCATCGGCTTGACGCGCAACTTTATCGACGAATTCAACACGGAAAAAATTTCCTGCACTAATAATTTTACGATTGACGTTGTGAGCGGCACGTCCTTTGCAAAAGTTTTACGCACGCTCGTCAGCGACAAACCGAACGTCAGGATTGTGCCCGTTGTGAATAAATTTTTCGGCGAGCGCGTGAACGTTTCCGGACTTTTGACGGGCGGCGACATAATCGACGCACTTTTATCAATTAGGAATAAGGAATCAGGAATTAGGAATGTTGACGCGATTTTAATTCCCGCGACGGCACTCAAATCCGGCGAAGAAATTTTTTTGGACGACGTGACCGTTGACGAGTTGCGAAAAATTTTCGCGCCCGCAAAAATTATACCGATTCATGACGGCGCGGAATTCCGACGAGTAATAAACGTCTTGCCAATTCCTACTTCGGAGCAACGAGGCAACGGATTGCGTTGAGCACCGCCAAAATCATTACGCCCACATCAGCAAAAATTGCCGCCCACATATTTGCAAGCCCGACCGCGCCGAGCATTAAGCACAAAAATTTCACGCCGAGTGCGAAGAAAATATTTTGCTTGACGATTGACAAACACTTGCGAGAAATTTTTATCGCCCGCGAAATTTTCAGCGGGTCGTCGTCCATCAAAACCACGTCGGCCGCCTCAATCGCCGCGTCGGAGCCGAGAGCACCCATTGCAATTCCGACGTCCGCACGACTTAGAACGGGCGCATCGTTAATGCCGTCACCGACGAAGGCAACTTTGCCCGACCTCTGCGCGGCGAGGATTCGTTCAAACTCCGTGACCTTGTCGACGGGCAGAAGTTCACTGCGATATTTTTTTATGCCGAGTTCGCCCGCGACCTTCGCGGCAATTTTTTTGCTGTCACCGGTGAGCATGAAGACTTCCGCGACGCCCGCACGTTTCATTTCGGCGACGGACTCCGCGGCGTGCGGCTTAATGGCGTCGCTGATGACGACGTGCCCCGCGTATTGACCGTCAACCGCAATGTGAATCACCGTGCCGACTTTTCGACAAGACTTCCAGTCCGCGCCGATTTCATCCATAAATTTTTCGTTGCCGACGCTGACAACTTGCCCGTTAATCGTCGCACGAATGCCGCGTCCCGCAATCTCCTCGACCGCCTCAACCGTGCAATCGTCGCGCTCGTTCGGATAAGCTTTGCGCAGGGAATTGGCTATCGGGTGTGTGGAGTATCGCTCAACGTGCGCGGTAAGGTGCAGAAGTTTTTCGGCGTCGAAGTTTAGATTTTTGCTGTGGACGGCTTCGACCTCAAAATTTCCGTGCGTGAGCGTGCCGGTTTTGTCAAAGACGACCGTCGTAACTTTCGAGAGCGTCTCCAAAAAGTTCGAGCCTTTGATTAAAATTCCCTCGCGACGTGCGCCGCCGATGCCCGCGAAGAAACTCAGCGGAATGCTTATCACCAACGCGCACGGACAACTTATCACCAGAAAAATCAGCGCACGATAAAGCCACGTGCTCCACTCGCCAAAAATCAGCGGCGGGATAATCGCCAAAGCTCCCGCGCAGATGACAACGGCGGGCGTATAAATCCTGGCGAACTTCGCGATAAAATCTTCGGACTTCGATTTGCGCGAGCTTGCGTCCTCAACCAGCTCCAAAATTTTTGTTGCGGTCGACTCGCCGAAATCTTTTGTCGTGCGAATCTTGAGGACGCCGTTTAAATTTATGCAACCGCTGACGACTTCGGAACCCTCGCCAACTTCCCGCGGCAAACTCTCGCCCGTCAAAGCGACCGTGTTTAGCG
>CAMZDU010000278.1 GCA_947305445.1 uncultured Selenomonadales bacterium | reverse complement strand
TTGCGTGTCGCGTCGTAGCCGTTCATTGTCGGCATCTGCACGTCCATTAAAATTGCGTCGTAGTCGCCGGGATTGGACGCCGCAACTTTATCGACGGCAATTTTTCCATTCTCGGCAGTGTCGAGTTTGAAGCCGAATTCTGTCAGAATCAACGAGGCAATCTCGCGGTTGACTTCGTTGTCTTCGACGAGGAGCAGTTTAATTTTGCTGAAGTCAAGCTCGCGTTTAGTGTCAGCTGTCTGCTCGACTTCGATTTCGTCCGGCTCGTCGACAACGGGGAATTCGACGCGGACGATAAATTCGGTGCCCTTGCCCAACTCGGTCTCAACGTCAATCGTGCCGCCCATAAGCTCGACAATACTTTTGGTGATTGACATGCCCAAGCCCGTGCCCTGAATGTTGCTGACGGTTCGGTCGCGCTCGTAAGCGGCGAAAACTTTTTTTGCAAATTCGGGCGTCATGCCCATGCCGGTATCTTTAACTCGCAGTTCGTAGTCGCCGATAAGTTCCGTGCCGCCGACTTGATTCAACGTGACGGTGACGGAGCCGCCTTCGGGCGTGAACTTGTAAGCGTTGCTGATTAAATTCAAAAGGACGCGGTTAAGCCTCGGCGTGTCGCACATAACAATTTTGTTCATCACGTTGTTGACGTTCACCGTAAAGGTCAAGCCCTTGCCGGCCATTTGCGTGGCGAACAGGTCGCGCACTTCGTCGAGTGCTTTGACTATGTTAGACTTTTGCGGATCGAGTTCCATTTTGCCGCTCTCGATACGGCTCATGTCGAGTATGTCGTTGATAAGCGAGAGCAGGTGATTGTTCGACGCTTCGATTTTGTCGAGGTAATCTTTCGTGCGCGGCGGAAGTCCCGGTTCCTTCTTGATAAGATTCGTGTAACCGATGATTGCATTCATTGGCGTGCGAATGTCGTGACTCATGTTCGACAAGAAAGTTGACTTAGCCTTGTTACTGCGCTCCGCCTCAACTTTTTCGCGCTCCATATTTTTTTCGCGTCTCATCATCAAATTGTAAATGTTGAACATGATAAACAGCGAGATTGTTATCAAACCCATTTGCATAAAATTATGGCGCGTCAAAGATTCGCTGACGATGTCCATTTGGTTTTGCAGATAGTAAGTCGAGTCGTTAGATTCGTTTTCGGTCGGAGGAACGCCATGTTCGTTAAGCTCCTCCTTGTAGTACGCGCTCAAGTTGCCCAAGACAGTTTGAGCGGCGTCGTTGGTAGCCTCGCGCACCCAGAGCATTGACGTAAAGAAAATTAAAAACATTAGCGCAATCCAAGAGATCGTCGACTGACCGAAACGCCTTTTGCCGTTGTCGCGCTGGAAAATGTAGCGGAAGAAGACAAAGCCGAGTATGCTCCAACAAATCAGAATCAGATAACTTTCCGTCGTCATTGCCGCGACAGACCAGACGTTTGGCACCATGAAGTACAGGAAGAAAATCAGCGACACGACGCAACCGATTATTCCGGTGATGTGCGGAAGAGTTTTATTCATTTGCCGCGCCGTAATAATCGTGACGAGCGATGTATAGGTGTAGTCGATTGTCGCGCCGATTGTGTTCACGTCGATAATCCAAGCAATCGCCGTGCGTCCGAGAAAAGGTATCGGCAAGGACAGGAGCATTATAAAGAAGACGGCGTTCATCGGAGTGCGATTTGCGTTGAGTTTGCCGAACCACGCGGGGAGAAGGTCGTCGCGGGTCAAAGCGTAAATAAGTCGGCTCGCGGCGATATAGTTGCCGACAAGACCGGTGATTACGCCCGATACGCACGTCGCCGCTAAAATTACAATTCCCGTCTCGCCCATGAAAAAATTCACCGCGTTGAACGTGGGCAAGCCCGCCGGCCCGTCAAGATTGTCAATGTCGTTGATGTATTCGGGCCACTCGCCGTAGCCCGCCGGCAGTGTCGAGATTGCCAATATCGTCAGGAAGGTGTAGGCAATCGCCGCCGCAATCACCGCGCAGAAAAGTATCGCGAACGTCTTCTTGACGGAGAATTTAAAACCTTCGGCCGACTGCGAGACTGACTCGAAGCCGACGAATGCCCATGGAGCGAGCACGACGATTCCAAAGATTGCCGCGAACGAACTGCCGCTGTCGGGCGCATAAGCCGGCGTGATGTCGAAGATGTTGACGCCGCTCGTGACGACCGCGCCCATGCCGATTAACACTCCGCCGAACAAAATTATTGCCATAACAGTTTGCACCCGCGCCGCAAGTTTGCCGCCGTACATACAGATTGCACCGAAAATCCACAGCGCGCCTAAACTCAACATCACCTCGCCGAGCCAAATGTCAAAGCCCGCGATTGTATAGTGAAAGCCGAATTGGAACGTGTTGCCCAAAAATTTTCGGAAGATTATCGGCAGGGCAGTCGCGTTCGCCCAAATGATTGCGATATAAACCAGAATCAAAAACCACGAACTCAGAAAGCCGTGGTCATAGCCGAGAGTTTTTTTCGCGTATGAATAAGTGCCGCCCGCGTCGGGATATCGATTCATCATGAAGTGGTAGTTGTAGCCGATAATCAGCATAATCACTGCGCCGATTGCCATACCGAGTGCCGTGCCTAAAGGTCCGGCTATCGGAAGGAAGGTCGTGCCCGGCATGACGAACGCTCCCCAGCCGACTGCACACCCGAACGACAATGCCCACACATTCAGC
>CAMZDU010000277.1 GCA_947305445.1 uncultured Selenomonadales bacterium | reverse complement strand
CAAAGCAAAAAGCCCGCCTAAGGTTATTCCGAAACGGGCTTTGTCTACAAACTGAGCCTCGGAAATTTTTCCGGGGCTTTAATAATTTTCGTATTCCGTTGACAAAGTGCGCACGTCGATTAACGTTTGTCGAGTTTTTTGGCGAGCGTGTTGCCGACGAATTGTACCAACTGAACCAAAACTATCAGCACGACGACCGTAGCCAACATCACTTCTGGACGGAATCGTTGATAGCCGTAACGAATGGCCAAATCGCCGAGCCCGCCCCCGCCGATTGCGCCGGCCATGGCCGATTCTCCGACCAGAGCAATTATTACCGTCGTCAACTGCGAGACGATGCTCGGCATTGCCTCCGGCAACAAGACGCGGCTTATGATTTGCAACGGCGTCGCGCCCATTGATTGCGCGGCCTCGATCAAACCGGCGGGAACTTCTTTAAGTGACGTTTCTACTTGTCGACCGATAAAAGGTATCGACGCGATAACAAGCGGGACGATTGCCGCCGTCGTGCCGATTGCGGAGCCGACTAAAAATCTCGTAAGCGGTATGATTGCCACCATTAAAATTATGAACGGGATTGAGCGCACCGCGTTGACGACCGAGCCGACCGTTTGATTAATGACAATGTTTTCGAGGATTTGCCCCTTGGCTGTGGTGTGGAGCAGGACGCCCAGCGGCACGCCGATTGCCGACGCGATTAACATTGACACGGCGACCATGTAGACCGTTTCGCCGAGTGCTTTGCTCAACAGCGGGATTATTTCTGTCAACAATATCACCTGCCGAAAAATTTATCTGTAGCCTTTGCCGTCGCAGTCAGAGCATTTGCCGCTTGTAAGACACGCGCCGCAAGGTTGATTATAGTCGTTGCCGACGCCGTAATAGCCTCTGCCGCTGCAAATACTGCACTTTCCGGAACCACTACACGCACTGCACGTAGTTTGCCCGTTGCCGACTTGAGTTGCCGCGCCGTAATTGCCCGCGAAGGTCAGCCCGTAAGCCACTCTGATTTCAAAGGTTGTTTCGCCTGTTTGACGGTTGCGAATCCTGCGCATGTGAATATGGTTTCCGTCGCTCAAATCCCAAACTCTTTTTGAGCCGGTGTAACGGAATGTCCACTTCTCACTTTTGCGAACGGCTTGCACGCGTTTGTGCTCAAATTTTTTATCTTCGTAACCTGTCTGCACGAAATTGTAACTGCTCGTCAAAAGCTGAATGTATTTCGCAGTCAAGGCGTCCGAGGCGGTTTCGCTCAAGTTGTGGGCGTGAAAAAAGTATGTGACGCTTTTATCGCCGTTTTGCTTGTGCGAGCTGTAAACGATGCCGCCAAACTGTTCAAGGTCGGGCACGTCTGCGCCTGTATTTTTCACTGCGGGAGGATTCTGCGCGGGCTTGGTCTGCACGGAATTATTGCGCACGGGAGTCGGTGAGGTATCTTCTTTGCCGTAAGTGAGCCCTGCCGCTACGCTGATAAAAACAAGTTTATCGCCCACGGTATATTGAACGTCAATATCGCAGGGACTGCCCACGTGCGACATTTTCTGAATACGTTTTGAGCCCGTGTAGTCGAGATAATATCGCTCAAAAGTTCCGTTCGATTCGGTGTGTCGATAATGCCCGATAAGTTTGAAGTAACCCGTCTGCACCAGGGCGTTGACGTAGTGCTTGACGAAATTTTCTGTAGCACCGATATTATTGCACTCATAAGCCCATTCGCGCGGCTCAATTTTGTAATCCTCGTCAGGATCGGTATCCCATGCCAACTTTATCGCGCTTGGTTTGACTGAACGAAAATCGGGGACATCCGCCGCCGAAGCAACTTGCACACTCATTAGCACGAACGTCAGCACGACGATTAACGCCGATAAAAATTTTTTCATGTCGTCACCTCATTTGAGTTTGAATTTCGGCCAAAGCACTTCTGCGAACGTAACCGATAACCTCAACGCGCACGTCTTGTCCGCCGAGAAAATGTAGCGCGTTGTTAATAGCCTCGTCCTCGCCGCTCAAGCCGATGATAAATCTGCCGAAGGGCACGCCGTGAATTTCGTCCAGGTTGCCGAAAAGCATGGTGCATTCCACGCCGCGACACGTGCGAATCATATTTGCAAGGACGGGATCATCTGCTCTGTCGCCGAGGAAAATTAAGCGCAACAGTAAGAAACTGCCGGGCGTCCTGTCCTGCGAAATTTCATTGCCGCGGAAGGCGGCGGGCAATTCGTTTGACAAAAGCACGCTGATAAATTCCTTCGTGATGTCGTGGCGCGGATTGGTGAACACGTCGAGCACCGAGCCGCGCTCCGCAATGACGCCGTCGCTTATGACCGCCACCTTGTCGCAAATTGCTTTGATGACGTGCATCTCGTGCGTGATGACGACGACTGTCAGCGACAAATTTTGATTGATGACGTAAATTAAATCGAGTATCGATTTTGTCGTCTGCGGATCCAGAGCACTGGTCGCCTCGTCGCAGAGTAAAACTGTCGGGTTGTTCGCCAGTGCGCGGGCGATACCGACACGCTGTTTTTGTCCGCCGCTCAGCTGTGATGGATATTGATTGGCCTTGTCGGAAAGTCCTACCAACTCCAAAAGCGGCGAAACTTTTTTCTTGATGTCAACGTCACCCATGCCGCCGAGTTTCAACGGAAAAGCAATGAGATCGGAAGAGCACACGTCTGAACTCCAGTCACGGCTTAAGATCTCGT
>CAMZDU010000276.1 GCA_947305445.1 uncultured Selenomonadales bacterium | reverse complement strand
ATCAACACTCGCGGTAGAATGCTCAACAATTTGCTCAACGATCTCAATTCCTACCTTACGCCCGCAGTCAACAACATGAGCGAAATTGTTTCAAGACTCGGTTACGGATTGGACGATTATCCCGAACGAGAATATCTCGGCGTGTATTACGCTTATCAAATCACAAACACCGTGAAAATAATAATCGAAACTCCCGTCGTTCAAAACGATTGGTCGATAAATCCTGCGCTCGACAACTCAATCCGATTCGGGCAGAAAAATGTTGCCTTACTCAAATACGTGAACTAGGAGGTCGATTTTATGAATCTGGAAGCAATGAGGCAACTTACTCAAAACATGCAACAAACAAACGACAGCAAAATTGTTGATGAGACAGACGCCGAAGAGGAAGCCGAAAAATTATTTAATCTTGCTGTTGCTTGCGAAGACGAAGACCCGCAAAAAGCTTTTGAGCTGTTCAAAAAGGCGGCGGAACTCGGCAATGTCGAAGCAATGTTCGCTACGGGCATTCGTTACTATCGTGGTGAAGGAACAGAACAAGATACGACGCAATCTTTTGCGTGGTGCAAGAAAGCCGCCGAAAACGGACAAGTCAACGCAATGAATTGGGTAGGCGAATTCTATCGTGACGGCGAAGGCGTCGTTCAAAATATCCAAAATGCAGTTGAGTGGTTCAAAAAATCTTCCGACGGAGGAAACAACTGGGCGTCATTGAATTTGGCGCGAATGTATCGTGACGGCACAGGCGTCAAGCAAAATTTCCGCGAAGCTTTGCATTGGTTTGAACAATCAAGTCGCAACGACAACGCGATTGCTTTTATCGAATTGGGCGACATGTTCCGTGACGGCGTGGGCGTCGAAGAGAATTTGTCGCAAGCCGTTGATTGTTACATTGCGGCGGCGAATCTCGGCGATTCTTTCGCTCCCGTCAGATTGGGCGATTTGTATCTCTACAACGAAGAAGTGAGAGATCACGCCGAAGCTTTCAGGATGTACAAAATAGCAGCCGATCGCGGCAATTCTTACGGCTTCAGCGGACTTGGTCATATGTATAACTACGGTTGCTATGTCGAGAAAAATTACTACAAGTCGGTCGAACTGTACGAGAAGGCACTTGAACTCAACGGAAATAATTGCCGCGCTTTGAGAGATTTGGCTTTTTGCTATAAATGCGGTGACGGAGTCCGCGAAAACTATTCCAAAGCTTATGAGCTTTACAGACGAGCGGCAGAATTGGGCGACGGCGAGGCAATGTACCGCTTAAGTCAAATGCACGAATTTGGAGAAGGCGTTGAGCAAGACTTGAATGTTGCGGAAGAATTGGCGAACCGAGCCAGAGCCATGGGCTATACTCCTCAAGTCGACAAAGGTCCTTGCTTCATAACAACGGCGGTTTGTGAAAATTTCGGGAAGCCCGACGATTGCCACGAGCTGACGACGTTCAGAAATTTCCGCGACATGTGGCTTGTAGCTCAACCCGACGGCAAAAGTTTAATCGCCGAATATTACGCCGTTGCTCCGAAAATCGTCGATAAAATTAATCGCCTTCCGAACGCCGCGCAAGTCTACAAAAACCTTTTGCGGGAATATCTTGCGCCGTGCCTCGCCTTCATTGAGAGTGGCGACAATTTGTCTTGCAAGCGGCTTTACGTCGAGATGGTCACGTCACTGAAGAAAAAGTTTCTATCATGATGATTTTGTCGCATGACGGGCGACCTGTCTCCTTAACGAACTTGCTACAATGCTCAAAAAAGTTAAGGAGATTGTCAACATGAAAAAAGTTCTTTGTTTGGTCGGTGGAATTGTCGCCGCGCTGTTGGTCGTCTTCGCCTTTTCGCACGAACACATAAGCGAAGCGGCCGGCACGGGAACTTATCAATGCGCCGATTGCGGCTTGATTATGCGGGTGACAACGCCGAATTCTCGTTTACCGGAGCGGGATTTTTACGGCGACGGGCATTACCATGACTGGCGATACATCGGCGGCTTAAGCGGCACCATTCATCCCATCAGATAACAATTTACCGTCAATCGGAAATTTTTCAACGTCGCACATGTGCGACGTTTTTTTCACGGAGGCGAACTGCATTGACCGACCCGAAAGTTATCGAAAGTCTTGTCCGCTCATACATTGAAAAAAATCTTCGCGAAGAAGTCGAACCGCAGAAAGTGACGATGCAAGGCGCATTTGAAGACGTTGAACTTGACCGCGTCGACTTCCTGAAATTGTACGTGCAAGCGAAAACCGGCGGCGAAACTTTTTCCGAAATGCTCATGCGCCTCGTTAAAGAGAGCGGCGAAAAAAATTCGACGATTTACAACCGCGCCAACATCGACCGCCGTCACTTTTCCAAAATCGCAACCCACGAAGATTATAAGCCGAGCAAGCAAACGGTTCTTGCCTTCGCAATCGCGCTCAAGCTTGACTTTGAACGCACGAAAGATTTGCTGGCGGTGGCGGGTTTCACGTTGACAAAGTCAAATATTGCCGACGTGATAGTTTCGTTCTTCATCGAGTACAAAATCTACGACGTGGACTTGGTCAACAGAATTTTGCACAAGTACGAACAACCTTTACTGGGCGGCTGAAAAATATTTTTGTCACTTCCGAAACTATCCATATTTTTGCAGCAGCATTATGAAAAATAATATCAAAATGCATTGTATATTAGATATTTTATTGTTGAATAAATCAAAGCACTTTTAGTT
>CAMZDU010000275.1 GCA_947305445.1 uncultured Selenomonadales bacterium | reverse complement strand
TGTCTAAACACCCCTGTCGCACAGACCGTTGCTACAAAAATCAACGTAAAATCCTCTGGCGCGATTCCGACAACTATCCGACCGACTTCGCCAAGCAAAACGGCACTCAAACCGCACCCGTCACCCCCAAAAAAGACTTCTTCAACAGCGAACCGATTGACCCAGATATCGTTCCATTCTAATTTATTACATGAAAAAAAAATGAGCTGTTCGCGCAATAGCTCTTTTTTTTTCTCCGAAAGCGAAAAAATAGGGGTGTGCACGTTTCTTTCGCGTTCTGACGCTATTTTAGCCGTTTTCCCTATTAATCAAATAGTAAAGTCAAAAGGTAACGGTGTGCACGTTTCTTTCGCGTTCTGACGCTATTTTTCTTCGAAAGTGCACAGTGCACAGTAAAATCCTAACGAGGGTTGAGTGGAAATAAAAAAAAAACACAAAGGCATTTTTGAAGGCATTTATAGTTATTCGGCGAACCATAAACGGAGGCAAAATCGGTGTGTGAGTTTTTTTGATTTCCCAAAAGCATTTAATGGAAAATGCTGTGCACTTTGTGCACTTTGGCGAAAAATCATTGATAGGACGCGAAAGAAACGTGCACACCCCTTTAGTCGTGAGCTGTGCACACTAAGGTCTACCTTAATATTACTTTCGCGTCTTTACGCGAAATTCATTTTTTGGTACAATTTCCCCAAAGTTGGTCTTGTTCGGAGGATTGAACTATGCCGCAAATAACATATGACGAGCTAAACGCAGTTTGGACGTTGAAAAATCAAGTGGAACGCGAGCAACGACGACTGGTTGATTTGGTGATTGTTTCGCAGTCGATTACAACGGTCTGGGACGGCATGCCACATGCCAAGCCGCTAACCTTCAAAGTGGAGCGGTTGTCACTGCTGATAGCCGAGTGCAAGAAAACAATAGACGACTTGTCGGCACAAGTGATTGATTGTAAATTAAATCTGCTTACGAAATTACAGTCATTGAAGCTGAAAGAGATGCACGAAAGAGTTTTGAGTTATCATTACGTTTCATGTTTGCGGCTGAATGACGTGGCGAAAACAATAGGATTCACTCGCAGATATGTAAACAAATTGCATGCGCAAGCGTTAAATGCATTGGGCTTAACATTCGCAGATATGGCAAAGTCGAAAATTTCTACGCAGTTCAAAGATAGTTCAAATTGAATTCCCGACGGAAAAGAATTATTATGATGGTGAAAAATTTTCTAATCGCTCCTTTACAAAATTGAAAAGAGACCGTCGGTTGCGCTATAGCGTGGACGGTCTCTTTTCGATTGGCAAATTTAGGTACTGCCAAATTATATACTGTTGCGCGGCGGAAACGACGCCCGGCAAGTAGCTAGTCACAAAATTTTTTTTTGCCTTATGCTTAATTAATTGAAAGCGCGGCTGTGGGGTTTGAAGTTAGAATAGGAGTGACAATATTGCGCGTGTCAGGAGTTATAAGAGAGCTGACGTGTTCGCAATCGCAGTTGGCCAAAGCCCTTGGAATCAGTCAACCGCGAGTAAACCAGCTGATAGACGAAGGGATTGTCATTCGCGACGAGCTGGCGACGAATGGACAAGTTATGTTGCTGGAGAGTCTGCAAAACTATTTCCTTTCGAAGAACACGACGGGCGAAGGTGTCAGCTTTTGGAAGGAACGGAGCTTGCACGAGAAGGCGAAGCGGGAATTGGCGGAACTGAAACTGACAAAATCGCGCGGGGAAGTGTACGACGCGGCAACGGTGGAAGGCGTGCTAAGCGAACTGTTGGCGAATTTCCGCAACAAGTTGACGGGCTTGCCGAGCAAATACGCGCCGCAACTTGAAGGCAAAACTCGCGACAAAATAAATGAAATGCTGACAGAGGCAATCGACGAGGAATTGCGCGAGCTAAGCGAGGGGATTGACGGTTGTGACTTCGACGAAAACAGCGAAACAACTGCAGGGGATATTGCGGGCGGCAATCGAGCCGATTAAAAAAGTAGGGGTGTCGGCGTGGTCGGACAAATACCGCATGTTGCCTTCGGAGTCGGCCGAGCCCGGTAAATGGAAAACGTCGCGGGCTCCGTACACGCGTGAAGTCATGGACGCCTTCACGCAAGATAACGTGCACCGCGTGATAATCAAATCGTCGTCGCAGGTGGGCAAAACAGAATGCCTATTGAACGTTATTGGCCGATATGCGCATTTAGACCCGTGCTCGATAATGATGATACAGCCCACGTTAGAGCTTGCGCAGGATTTCAGCAAAAGTCGATTAACGGCGATGATAGACGACACAAAAGTTTTGACGCCGCTATTTTACGGCAAAGGCGGGCGGGCAAAATCACGCGACGCGAATCAGACAATTTTATCGAAATATTTCATGGGCGGACGAATAGTTTTGACGGGCGCAAATTCGCCGGCAAACTTGGCAAGCCGACCGATAAGGCTATTGCTTTGCGACGAGGTAGACAGATTCCCGCAATCGGCGGGCGGCGCAAGTAAAGGCGAAGGCGACCCCGTCGGCTTGGCGGCGCGACGCACGACCACATACTGGAATTACAAAATTGGTATGTTCTCGACACCGACAATCGAGGGAATAAGCCGCATTGACGCGGAATATTTGCTCGGCACGCAGGAAGAATGGCAACATAAATGTCCGAATTGCGACGAATATCACGCGCTGGATTATCGACAAATGCAAGTCGATTACACGCAAAAGAAGGA
>CAMZDU010000274.1 GCA_947305445.1 uncultured Selenomonadales bacterium | reverse complement strand
TGAATTTATAGGCTTTGTTCATTCGTCTCACCGCTTTATCAATTTTTGTTCTCCTATTCCTTTCTCAATTCATTTCGACTGAATGCAATTTATCAATCTTATATATACCGTGTCAACAAAAAGGCGCGATTCAGCCCACCGCGCGGCGGGTGAATTCTCGTGCTATTTGGTTAAAAATTTTAAGGAGTGAATCATTTGCTGCTCGTTATTGACATTGGAAACAGCAACATCGTCATGGGCACCTACAGTGGAAAAAATCTTATGAAGCATTGGCGCATCTCAACCGACAGACAGAAAACCGGCGACGAGTACGGCATGTTGATTAACGACCTGTTCCGCTATCAGGGCGTGAAAATTTCCGACGTGAAGGACATAATTATTTCTTCCGTCGTGCCACCGCTGGTCGTGCCGATTACGAAAATGTGCGAGCGTTATTTCAAAGTGCGGCCGCTGATTGTCGGACCGGGCATCAAAACCGGCATCAAACTCAATTACGAAAACCCGCGAGCAATCGGCGCAGACAGGATTGTCAACGTCGTCGGCGCGTTCGAGAAGTACGGCGGGCCGCTGATTGTCATTGACATCGGCACGGCGACGACCTTCGACGTGGTTTCGGACACGGGCGACTTTCTCGGCGGAGTGATTGCGCCGGGTATTGTCGCGGGCGCGGAGTCGCTCTTCACGTCCACGGCCAAGCTCCCGCGCATTGAACTTGTCCCGCCAAAAAATGTCATCGGGCACAACACGATTACCTGTATGCAGTCGGGAATTATTTACGGCTACGTCGGACAGATTGACACAATCGTCGAAAAGATTCGCAACGAGATGGGCGCACATTGGCAAGCGAAAGTCATTGCAACGGGCGGATTAGCGACAATGATTCATCGCGAGTCGAAGACTATTGACAAAATAGATCACTTCTTGACGCTAAGCGGCTTGCGCGTCTTGCACGACAGGAACAAGCAATGACGACCGCTGAAATTTTTCGCACGCCAATTTTTTTGGCACCCATGGCCGGCGTGACGGACGCGGCGTTCAGAATTTTGGTGCGCGAACTCGTCGGCGACCGCGGAAAAAATTTGCTGATGTTTTCGGAGATGGTCAGCGCGGCTGGCGTTCACTACCGCAACGAAAAAACTTTGCGCATGCTTGAGACTTTGCCCGCGGAGCGTCCGACGGCAATCCAAATTTTCGGCTCCGACCCGACAATTTGCGCGGAGGCGGCGGCTTACGTCGAAAGGCTCGGTTCGGCTGCCGTAATTGATTTTAACGCCGGCTGTCCCGCGCCAAAAATCTTCAACAACGGCGAAGGCTCCGCGCTGATGAAAAATCCGCCTCTGCTCGAAAAAATTTTGTCCGCCGTAAAAAAATCCGTCAAAAATTTGCCCGTCAGCGTCAAAATTCGGCTCGGCGTCGACGCTCAACACATTAACGCCGTTGAAATTGCCGAACGTGCTCAAAATGCCGGCGTCGACTTCATCGCCGTCCACGGGCGCACGCGTGAACAATTTTATTCCGGCGCGGCTGATTGGGAGGAGATTGCCCGCGTCAAGTCCGCCGTGAAAATTCCCGTCATTGCCAACGGCGACGTGCGCGACTTCGATTCGCTCGACAAAATTTTTTCGACGACGCAAGCCGACGGCGTGATGATCGGCCGCGGAGCGCAGGGCAACCCGTGGATTATAAATCGCCTGCTGAAATATTTTCTGACGAGCGAAAAAATTCCTCCGCCCGCGCTCGACGAACGCGCCGACGTCATGCGACGTCACCTGCAAAAAATTATTCACTGCAAAGGCGAACATGTCGGCGTGCGCGAAATGCGTGCTCATGCCGCGTGGTACACCAAGGGCTTGACGGGCGGCGCGGAGTTGCGAAATTTATTCAACCGCGCCGAAACTGCCGACGACTTTTCAGAGGTGATAAAGCGCATTGACGGACGATAAATCACTTGCCGCGCAAGTCGCACAACTGAGGGCGAAGTTGCGTGCGTGGAAAAAAATTCAAATTTCAAAGGAGCAACGAACCATGACTAACGACAATGACAAAAAATTTTCCGTGTGGAGCGAATACACCGACGACGACAAATCGGCAATGGAGCAGCTGTCGGCGGGCTACATCGACTTTATCAGCCGCTGCAAGACCGAGCGCGAATCCGTTATTGAGGCCGTCAAACGCGCCGAAGCCGTCGGCTACAAAAATCTTGACGACGTGATTAAGTCCGGCACGCGACTTAAAGCCGGCGACAAAGTTTACAGCGTCTGCATGAAAAAAACCGTTGCGCTGTTCCAAATTGGTACGGAGCCGCTCGAAAACGGTTTGAAAATTTTGGGCGCGCATATCGACACCTGTCGCCTGGATTTAAAACAGAATCCGCTTTACGAGGACGGCGGGCTTGCTTACATGGACACGCACTATTACGGCGGCATCAAAAAGTATCAGTGGGTCACACTTCCGCTGGCAATGCACGGCGTCGTTGTCAAGAAGGATGGCCGCGTCGTCGACATTGTAATCGGCGAAGCTGACGGCGACCCCGTTTTCTGCGTGACTGATTTGCTGATTCATCTGTCGCAGGAGCAACTTAAAAAAACTGCCGACAAAGTTATCGAGGGCGAAAAGCTCGACATACTCGTCGGCAATTATCCGCTCAAAGAGAATGACAAGGAGTCCGTCAAAAAATCCGTGCTCAAGTTGCTTAAAGACACTTACGACATTGAC
>CAMZDU010000273.1 GCA_947305445.1 uncultured Selenomonadales bacterium | reverse complement strand
GCCGAAAATTCCTGCGTAATCATCACGCACAACGCGCAGATACTCAAGCACCTGCCCGTCACTCACGCGCACATTTTGCTTAACGGACGGATTGTCAGGAGCGGCGGCGCGGAACTTGTCGGCGAAGTCTCCGAGCACGGTTATGCGCAATTTGAGGTCACGCCATGAAAAATTATATTGCAGACATTGAGCGGGCACTTTACGACGTGCGCGACGCCGACAAATCGATTTACAAGAGCGACGCCGGCTTGACTGAGGAAATTATCCGCGACATCTCCGCACGGAAAAATGATCCGCCGTGGATGCTTGAATTCCGCTTGAAGTCGCTGGAAGTCTACAAAAAAATTGACTTGCCGACGTGGGGACCGGACATCAGCGCGTTGAATATGGACGAGATTGTCACTTATGTTAAGCCGAACGCCAAACAGGTCGACGACTGGTCGCAAGTGCCCGACGAGATTAAAAATACTTTCGACCGCCTCGGCATACCCGACGCCGAAAAAAAATCGCTCGCGGGCGTGGGTGCGCAATACGATTCGGAAGTTGTCTATCACAGCGTGCAAAAGCGGCTGACGGATTCGGGCGTCGTTTATACCGACATGGAGACCGCGCTTGTCGAGCACGAAGACATTGTCCGCGAATATTTTATGACGCTCGTGCCGCCCAAAGATCACAAGTTCGCCGCATTGCACGGAGCCGTTTGGTCGGGCGGAAGTTTTGTCTACGTTCCGGCAGGTGTCGACGTTAAAATTCCTTTGCAGTCATATTTTCGGCTGAATGCGGCGGGCGCGGGGCAATTCGAGCACACGCTGATAATCGTCGAACCCGGCGCGAAGTTGCACTTTATCGAAGGCTGTTCGGCTCCGCGCTACAACGTCACGAATCTTCACGCGGGCTGTGTCGAATTGTTCGTCAAGGAAGGTGCGCGGCTCCGTTACTCCACGATTGAGAACTGGTCGCGCAACATGATGAACCTTAACACGAAACGTGCGCTTGTCGAACGTGACGGGCTTATCGAATGGGTGAGCGGCTCGTTTGGCTCGCATGTGTCGATGCTCTATCCGTGCAGTGTTCTTCACGGCGAAGGGGCGCGTGCCGAGTTCACGGGCGTCACCTTCGCGGGGCGCGGACAAAATCTAGACACGGGCGCAATCGTCGTTCACGCGGCTCCCCACACGTCGGCGAACATCAACACGCGCACAATCAGCAAGAGCGGCGGCGCGGCTACGTATCGTTCTGCGGTAAAAGTCACGCGCAACGCTCCGTTCGCTAAATGCTCCGTCAACTGCGAATCTCTAATGCTTGACGACGAGTCGCGCTCCGACACTCTGCCCGTCATGGATATTGAGGGCGATGAAGCCGATATCGGTCACGAAGCAAAAATCGGCCGTATCTCCGAAGAAGCCGTCTTCTACCTCATGGCACGCGGCATTTCCGAGGAGGAAGCGCGAGCCATGATTGTGCGCGGTTTCGTCGAACCGATTGCCAAGGAATTGCCGTTAGAATATGCCGTCGAGATGAACAACTTGATTAACCTGGAGCTTGAAGGTCAGCTGTGATTTACGTCAGTCGTTCGACTGTTCGCGGTGCGCCGTTCATTTCGGCAACAAGTGCGTCGCGAATTTGAACTTCCCGTTCGTCGACGACCTGCATGGCGAAGCCCGCATGAATCAGCACGTAGTCGCCGACACGCGCCTTCGGCAACTGCATAAGGCTTGCCGCCCGTTTGACGCCCGCACGCTCCACCGTAGCCAAGTCGCCGTCAATTTGCAAAATTTTGGCCGGAAATGCCAAGCACATTCAAATCACCTCGCGCCAATGATACATCACGCAACGCAACTTTGCAAAAACAATTCGCCGCGTGAAATTTTTTCAAGCGGTTGCAAGAATAAGTTGACTGGTAAGCTTATAAGGACAGAAGAAAATTTTTTAACGAAAGAACGTGTCGCCGTAATCCCTTATGCGTGGGATTTATGACGACACGTTTAAAATTATTGCAAATTATCATCTGCCCTTGCGCAACCGCCAAATAACCGCGCCCAAAAGACCGCGCCACTTGCCCGCGCCGAACGGCAAGAAGAATAGCCATATGCGTTGCCGCTCGCTGAGTCTTCTCCAAAATTTTTTTTACGGATTTTTAATTGTTAATTCTTGAAGCGTCGTCGCTTGTCGAACGTGGACATCAAGCCGCTGATTGCCAGGCCATATGCTAAGCCCGAAAACCAGTTGCGCCAACTTTGAATCACGTCGCCGAAAATGTAACAGGCAGTCAATCCGACGATTATAATTATATATGCAACCCGCAACCAAAAAATTTTATTGTTCACAGCATTGAACCTGTTAGTTCACTCCTTCGGCGCAAATTATATCAAGTGAACTACTCACCGCATAAGCTGGGGGCGATTCATAAGAAGATTGCATTTTAAGTTTCCTCCCGAAGGTCTCCGCTTGATTTCAAGTTTCTTGTAACGTCCTTTCGCAAGATTAAGTACAATTTTTTTTTACGTGGTAGTCAGCCACGGTTCGAATATATCTTTCAAAACCGCGAAAGTCAAGCGGCGATTCCTCCCCAGTCTAAAGAGGCGGAAATATTCTCGCCGATTTTTGATAAAATTTTTGGCGTCGACAAAATTTTTGACAAGTGCGCGTTCGATAAATATAATTCAAATTAATTTCTGTAAAGTCTCTGGCTGAAGGAGGTTACTACATGAAAATTTTTACGTCGGCGTTCGGCAGCACG
>CAMZDU010000272.1 GCA_947305445.1 uncultured Selenomonadales bacterium | reverse complement strand
TGGATATCGGCACGCGCTCTGTAATCGGTATCGTCGCGGAGCTTGACGACGACGGATTGATGAACATAATCGCCACGCACCGTATGGAGCACACGAGCCGCGCCATGCTCGACGGACAAATTCACGACGTGCCGCAGGTGGCCGAAGTCATCATTCGCGTGAAAAATTTTTTAGCCAACAAAGTCGGCGAACTAAAAAGCGCGGCAATCGCGGCGGCCGGTCGTGCGCTTTACACCATGACTGCTGAGGCGACAATCGAAGTCAACGGCGTTATAACGGACGAGGTGCAGAGCAGTCTGAATTTCGCCGCAGTTCAGCTTGCCCAATCTCAGCTTACGAGCGAAAAAAAAATCGACGCGAAAATTTATTACTGCGTCGGCTTCAGCATAATCAACTACGAACTCGACGGCATTCGCCTGAAAAGTTTGATAGGGCAACGCGGCAAGATTGCCAAGACTAAAGTTATTGCAACGTTCCTGCCGCGACAAGTCGTCGACTCCATGCAAACCGCGCTGACTTATGCCGGTCTGGACGTACGTGCGCTGACACTCGAACCGATTGCCGCGATTAATGTGCTCGTGCCGCAATCCATGCGTCACTTAAATATTGTGCTCGTCGACGTTGGCGCGGGCACTTCCGACATCGCAATCACGAAAAATGGCTCGGTCATTGCTTACGGTATGGTGCCTCTTGCCGGCGACGAAGTCACCGAGGCAATCTCGCAACGTTTCCTGCTCGACTTCAACGTTGCCGAGGAAATTAAACGCAAGGCGACTAACGGCGAGGGCGCGACCTTCAGCGACATACTCGGCCGCAGTTACGAGCTTACGGCGGAAGAAATTCTCATGCCCATTAACGAGAACGTCGGAATGATTGCCAACGCCATTGCCAAGACAATTTTTGAACTCAACGGCAACGACCCACCGCAAGCTTTACTGCTTGTCGGAGGCGGTGCGTTGAGTCCGAACTTAAACAAACTCGTCGCCGAAGCTTTGAACATGCCGCTCGACCGTGTCGCCGTTCGCAAACCCGAAAACGTCGAGGGGCTTAAAAATATTCCGGCCGCGCTCCGTTCGCCGGACGCCGCCACGCCGTTGGGAATTCTAAAAGTTGCGTCAACGGACACGTTCCATTTCTTCAACGTCATGATTAACGGCGAGGAGATCAATTTATTTCACTTCCGCGAGCTGACGGTCAGCGACGCAATTTTAAGCGCGGGCATCGATTACAAAAAATTTAACGGCAAACCCGGTCTCGGCTTGATGATTACGGTTGACGGCGAGAAAAAATCTTTCCCCGGCAGCATGGGCACCTTCGCAAAGATTTTTGTCAACGACGCGCCCGCCACGCTTGAAACACCGTTGGAAAATAATTGCCGCATTACAATCGAGAACGGCGAGGACGGTGTCAGTGCGCAGGTGAAAATCGACGACATTGTTGTAATCGAGCCGAACTTTGTCGTCACGGTCAACGGCAAAGAAATTTCCGTCACGCCAAAACTTTTGGTCAACGATGAAGTCAGTTTGCCGAGCCGCATTCTCCACGACGGTGACGAACTCAACACCAAGACGCGTCGGACAGTCGGCGAGCTGTTACGGCTTGCCGGATATCCTCCCGCAGGAAAAAAGATTCACTACACTCTAAACGGAAACAAGGCGCATTACACCTGCAAGCCCGATATTTTCTGCAACGGCAACCGCGCAGAAATTTCCGACTTGCCGAGCGCGGGCGACGTGATTGAGTACGTTGCCAACGACGCGATTAAGGCCGGCGAAATCATCCAGGACGACAGCCGCGCCGCCGCCATTAAAATTTTCTACAACGGCAAAGAATACTCCATTCCGACGACGACGACGGTTTTGTTAAGCGTCAACGGCCGCATCTCCAACGAGAACACAATCATTGAAGACGGCGCAAAAATTGTTTACGAGCGCGAAGTTAAAAATTCCGTCATGGTCAGCGACGCGCTCCTTGCCGTCAACTTCAAACCGCCGCCCGCAAAAAGTCGCATGAGTTTCGTCATCAAAGTCAACGGCACGCCCGCAGACTTCGCCGACCCCGTAAAGAGTGGCGACGAACTCGAAGTTATCTTGAAGACGCCCGACGGTCTGGAATTCAAACCGCTCGACGATTTGGAAACGCCCGTGCGCAACGAAAACTTGACGACGCCCCCGCAATCCGAGCCGACAAAAAAATTTTCGCTGACTGATTTTATCCGCACCGACTGAACACGGCGTCCGTGAGCACCAAAAACTTTTCATTGACGGTTGACAAGTTGCGTGCTAAAATACGCGGGCAATCAAATTTTCGAGTATCCAAGCGGAGGGAGGGATATTGAATGGCCAATGAAGTCAAAGTTGGGAAAAACGAATCCATAGACAGTGCTCTCCGCCGCTTTAAGCGTACCTGTCAAAAAGCGGGCACGCTCGCCGAAGTTCGCAAGCGTGAACATTACGAAAAGCCCAGCGTCCGCCGCAAGAAAAAATCGGAGGCGGCTCGCAAGCGGAAGTATCGTTAATCCTTAGACAAATAAAAAAGGCCGCTGCCAGCATTGACGGCGGCTTTTTCGTGATTCTAACCTTAGTTTAACAATCGCAAGCCATAATTTATTCAAAGACAACTGAAGGGAGACTTGTACGCAATATGCCTGAAAACAAATCCTCGCCGCCCAAGGATAGGACGGGGATAATCTCAATCATAAAAGTTTTGCAACACTTCGGCGTGAAGGATTTGCAAAAAATTTAT
>CAMZDU010000271.1 GCA_947305445.1 uncultured Selenomonadales bacterium | reverse complement strand
CCGAAGAGCGCAAAGAGTATATGATCTTCACCGAGCCTTATATGGACGACCGACAAATTTTAATGGTTAAATACGGCA
Source organism: uncultured Selenomonadales bacterium (assembly GCA_947305445.1). Lineage (GTDB taxonomy): Bacteria > Bacillota > Negativicutes > Selenomonadales > Selenomonadaceae > Quinella. The sequence goes on along the minus strand of CAMZDU010000271.1, from coordinate 2,674 downwards.
ACGAGAAAAATATTCACGGCGAAGGCGACCTTACCGGCAAAATCGTCGGCACACAGGCCGGCTCCACCTCCGAAGATTACATAAACCGCGAAGTCGAATTTAAGAGCAGACTGCGCGATTTTAAAACTTACGGCAAATTCAACGACTTGATTAACGCCCTCAAAACAGATGAAATTGACGTGCTTATCTGCGACGAACTTATTGCCCGTTATGAAATTCATGCTCACCCCGAAGATTTTGAGCTTGTTGACGTGCGAATCGGCGACATAACCGAAATGGCTGTCGGCTTCCGCAAAGACGACGTTAAACTTCGCGACCGCGTGCAAGAGATTTTCTACTCCATGATTAAAGACGGCACCGCTAAAAAAATCTCCGAGCAGTGGTTCAACGCCGACGTCATCAAACAGCGATAATCACGGGGAAATTTTCAGCTGGTTTTCAAAAAGTTTTAACTCCGTGCTTGCAATGACTTTTACTGTAAAGTATAATGCAACGCGATTTGTTAAAACTTTTTTTTGTGAAAGGATGTTTTAAGCGTATGAGAAAAATTTTTATGGCGGTGTTGCTTCTGGTTACAATGGTCTTTGCCGGTTGCAGTGGCAACGAGCCTTCTCAAAAAAACGACGGTGGCGAATCCAAAGAAATCACGAAAATTATAATCGGGCTTGATGACGAGTACGCTCCCATGGGTTTCAAGGACGAGAAGAATCAAATTATCGGCTTCGACGTTGACTTGGCCAAAGAGGCCGCCAAACGTCTCGGTAGCGAGGTCGAATTCAAAGCCATTGACTGGAACTCCAAAGAAGCTGAACTTAAGTCGGGTCGCATCGATATTATCTGGAATGGTCTGGACATCACGCCCGAACGTCAGGAGAATATGCTCTTCAGCGAACCATACATGGACAACCGCCAGATAATTTTCGTTAAAAAAGACAACGATCAAGGCATCACGTCCGAAAGTGACCTCTCCGGCAAAGCTGTAGGCACGCAGGCCGGCTCCACCGCCGAATCTTACATCGACGGCAACGAAACTTTAAAAAGCAGTTTCCGCGAATTAAAAACTTACGGCGATTATGTCAGTGCCTTCATGGATTTGGAGAACGGCAGAATTGACGTGCTTGTCTGCGACGAAATTGTCGGTCGTTACGCCATGAGCAAGCAGGAGGGCAAATTTACCGCCCTTGACGTCACCGTCGGCCCGGTCAGCGAATTCGGCATTGCCTTCCGCAAAGATGATACTGCACTGCGCGACAAAGTTCAAAAAGTCTTCAACGAGATGGTTGCCGACGGCACTGCAAAGAAAATTTCCGAGCAGTGGTTCCAAGCCGACCTCATCAAGAAAAAATAATCGACGGTTACCTTTCGTGAACAGTGACCGCCGCATGTTTAATTAGGAATGAGGAGTTAGGAATTTGAAATTTTTACAGCGGCAGTGTTGTCGTCGCTAACCAAATCATAATTCCTAATTTCTAATTTAACATTCCTAATTGAATCGTCGGGAGTTAGGGAATACCTGTTATGGAAAAATTTTTGGATATGACGCTCCTCATCATGGAGGGCGCACAAGTCACGCTGGAAATTTTCGTCGTGACTTTACTTTTAAGCTTGCCGATAGGTGCGCTGGCCGCTTTGGGCAGAATATCTACCTTCGCGCCGATTCGTTACGCAATGGAATTCTACGTCTGGATAATGCGCGGCACACCGTTAATGCTACAGTTGCTGTTCGTGTACTTCGCATTGCCAATGGTCGGCGTCATGTTGCCCGACGTGGCGGCGGCTCTGTTGGCGTTCACGTTAAATTACGCGGCGTACTTCGCGGAAATTTTCCGCGCCGGCATTCAGGCGATACCCAAAGGCCAATACGAGGCGGCTAAAGCTCTCGGTCTCAAGCACTGGCAAATGATGCGCTACATAATTTTCCCGCAAGTGTTGCGCGTCGTCCTGCCGCCGATTTCCAACGAGACAATCAACCTGGTCAAGGACACGTCGCTGATTTACATCTTGGCAATGAACGACCTGTTGCGCGTGGCTCGCACGATTGTCCAGCGCGAATTCGACATGACGCCGTTCGTTATCGCGGGCGCGTTTTACTTGGTAATGACGGCGTTGCTTACGTGGATTTTCAAGAAACTCGAACAACGCTACGGCTCTTACGAAACTTGACGACAAATTACGGAGGAGGCTTTAAGTTGATTAGAAATATATTGCTGAGTCTCCTCATTTTGATTGCGGCGACATCAGCTGTCCACGCGGCGGACAACGACTTCAATTCACGCAAGGCGAACCTGGCTGAAGTCAGCGCAATTCGTATCGGCTACGGCTCCGGCACGGTGCGTATCGTTGTCGATATGACAAAGAAAGTTGACTTCGTAGAATCCTACGCCGAAAATCCCTCGCGAGTTATCATCGACTTAAAAAACTCGTGGCTGAGTCCCAACGTCCAGCGCGAAATCCCGCTTAAATCTTTGGCGGCAAAAAAAATTCGCGTTGCCCAGTTCAATCCCTCAACCGTCCGAATCGTTATCGAGAGCATGGCCGATATTAAACCGTTTCACTTGAGCGGAGGCCCGAAAGGTCATCGTTTCGTCGTTGATGTCGGCAATGTCGCTTTCAAAGAAAATCCCGAACTCAATCAACCCGACACCGACTCCGACGCCGATAAAGAAAAGCAAGA
>CAMZDU010000270.1 GCA_947305445.1 uncultured Selenomonadales bacterium | reverse complement strand
GCCGAATTATTTTGCGGACTACGATACGGTTGTCAATTTCATCAGCGAAGAGGAATTGCAGACCAAACACGCGGGACTTGCTCACGGCGGATTTGTCATTCGCTCCGGCAAAACCGGCATGGCCAAAGAGAACAGCAATATAATCGAATTTAACTTGAAGCTTGACTCGAATCCCGAATTCACGACCAGCGTTCTCGTTGCCTATGCTCGCGCCGCTTATCGGCTCAATCAGGAAGGCAACAACGGTTGCAAGACGGTCTTTGACATTGCGCCCGCGTATTTGTCTGCGCAGGACGGTGCCGAACTTCGCGCACACCTTTTGTGAAATTAGAAATTAGGAATGAGAAATGATGATACGGCAACTGACGACAACAATAACAACAATACTCAAAAAATTTCACATTCCTCATTCCACATTTTTAATTGCCATTCAGCCTCCGCAGCCGCCGACAGTGCCCGCACCCGCCGTTCGTCCGACGCCGCCCACTCCGCCGCACATTGATAAGACGCCGTTCGAGAAAAGTTCCGCCGACAAGAATTCAACCGACGAAACTTCAATAACTCCCGACGACGAATCGCAAGTCACTCGCGAAGTGCAGACGCCCGAATCTATGGCGCGGGAGGCCGTCGCCAACGGGTCGGGTGCGCTGACGAAACGAACGGTCGAGCGCGGCGATGACGAACAATCTGCGCCCGTAAATCAAACTGTTACCGTTATTCCGCCCGACGCGCCGATTGTTATCGACACTCAATCGGAATCGGATTACAACCGCGGACAGGACGTTCTGCGGCAGTTCAGGGAACTTGACGCGCAACAAACTCAATCAACTGAAAATGTTCAAACTTCGACCGAGCAGCCTCGTCCGGCCGTCGCCTCCAAGTTCAATCACAACACGGGCTACGGCGTCGTCTACTGGCTCTTCACGATAATTTTTATGGGCGTGGCGGCCTTCGTCGTCGTAAAAAAATTTTTGCTGACGGACAAACCCGCGCTTACCAAATCGCAACTGTTCGAGGACTCGTCGGACAGACTTAAAGCGGCGGTCGGCAAAGTCAAACCTGTCACCGACAAAGTTAAACCCGTCACACCGCCGCAGAAATCCGCCACATTGCCGCCCAAAAATGACGACAGAGGCAAACACTTTGAAGTTCGCGTTTGACGGACGATAATTATTAAACTCAACAACAAAAGCCGCTCCGCAATCGGAACGGCTTTTTGCTTGGTTATCGTGTTCAATAGGTGCGCTTCTTTACGAAGTCGTCGTAACTCATGGAGCGCGTGTGTTGAGTGTGCGCCCACTCGTGCTCGTTGCGGTGAATGAATCCCAAAAAAATTATCGGTATCCACGAATAAATGAACAGCGGATAGAACAACAGATACCACCACGACTTGAGCTTTGCGCGAACTTTTATCAAAATTATCATCGGCAGGACGTATTGCGCGACCATTATCACTAACAAAATTTGTGACGGCAACACGGCGTAAATATTCGTGTAAAGAGTTCCGACCGCCAACTGAATATAACTCATCAGGAAAAAGAATGACGACAACATCAAAAAGTGCGGCTGGAGCAGATACAGGCAACCGTCCCACAGCCGAATATCTTTGCGTCGCCAACCTTCGCGCAACATCTTCGGGATAAATCGGTGCGCCACGTCGAATTGACCTTGCGCCCAGCGTTTACGTTGCGTCCACGATTGCGAGAACGTCAGCGGCTTTTCGTCGTAGACGATGGCGTCGTGCGCCCAAGTCGTCTTCAAACCTTCGGCAAGCGACTTCATGGTAAATTCCATATCTTCCGTCAAACATGTGGCACGCCAGCCGTGTTTTTTCAGCACGTCAAGAGTAATGCACATGCCCGTGCCGCCAAGCACCGCCGACAGTCCGATATTTGTTTTCGCTAAATGGCTGACGTAATCGATAACCCAAAAGGCAATGGCGAACGTGCCGCTGACCCACGTGTCGTAGGGATTTTTCGCGTCGAGGAAACCTTGAATGATTTTATCGCCCTTGCAAAGTCGATTGTTCATTTCAAACAAAAATTTCGGGTGGACGAGATTGTCGGCGTCAAAAATCGCCACGGCGTCATAAACTTGCCCGCGAGCTTCCATCTCGAACAGCCGCTCGAACATCCACTCCAGCGCGAAGCCTTTGGATTTTTTTGTCTCGTCGACACGTTTGCAAACGATTGCGCCGGCCTGCGCGGCAATTTCAGCGGTGTTATCGGTGCAGTTGTCGGCAATGACGTAAATGTCGTAGAGCTCGTCGGGGTAATCGAGCGATTTTAAATTTTCAATAAGTGGAGCGATAACCGCGCTCTCGTTGTGTGCGGCGACTATCACGGCGAACTTTTTTTGCGGCGTGGTGATTTTATTTTCAGAACGCCGCCACATTCCGCAGAAGCCGATAAGACACAAGTAAAACGTAAACACGAACAGCACGGCTTGAATCGGAACCATAATTGCATCTAGCGGATAATTGAACATCATCAAACCTAATTTCTAAAGTTATTGTCAGCATAGCCTATCGCAATCAATACTTTGCTAAGTCTTCGCTAAACTTATCCATTTCTTTTAAACGCAAGTAAGAATTCGCACGACATTTGTAAAATTTCTTTTTGGTAGGATTTATCTCAATCGCCTTTGTGTAGTCTTTGACGGCCTTTTGATATTCTTTCAACTTGTGCCAGACAAGTCCCCGATTGCAATAGGCGTCCGCATACTTAGGATTAAGGTTTATTGCCTGATTGTAA
>CAMZDU010000269.1 GCA_947305445.1 uncultured Selenomonadales bacterium | reverse complement strand
GGTGATTGCCGGGGAGTAAACCGCGCCGCCCGCGCAAGGACCCATGATGACTGAAATTTGCGGGATAACGCCGCTGGCAGCAGTGTTGCGGAAGAAAATGCCCGCGTAGCCGCTGAGCGCGTCGACGGCCTCCTGAATGCGTGCACCGCCCGAATCGTTAATGCCGATTAAAGGTGCGCCCATCTTCATGGCCAAATCCATAACCTTCCAGATTTTGTGCGCGTGCTTTTCGCCGAGGGAACCGCCTTCGACGGTGAAGTCTTGCGCGAAAGCATAGACAAGCCGTCCGTCGACTGTGCCGTAGCCGGTGACGACGCCTTCGCCGGGCAACTCTTTTTTGTCTTGTCCGAAGTTGGTGCAACGGTGTTTGACGAACATATCGAGTTCAACGAATGTACCCTCGTCGAAGAACATTTCTATGCGTTCACGGGCAGTCATCTTGCCTTTTTCGTGCTGTTTATCAATTCGCGCCTTGCCGCCGCCTTGAAGGATCTTGTCCTTCTTGGCGTGCATAAGCTCAATTTTTTCTTGAACTGTTGCCATAAAATTTTCTCCTGTGTTAAATTAGTCGCGCTGACAGAGTTCGAGGAGGACGCCGTGAGTTGCCTTCGGGTGAATAAAAGCAATCATTGCGCCGCCGGCACCTTTGCGCGGTTTTTCGTCGATGAGTTTGACGCCTTTTTCTTTGAGGTCGGCAAGAGCCGCTTCCAGATTGTCGACGCGTAGGGCGATATGTTGAATGCCGCCGCGTCCGCCGTTTTTCTCGATGAATTTTTCAATGGGACTGCCCGCCTCGCTCGCAACGAGCAATTCAATTTCGCCGTGTTGTTTGTCGGCGGTCGTCGGATAAAAAGCCGTCGTGACTTTCTGCTCGGCAACGGTTTCTTCGCCCGTGCACTCCAAGCCGAGTGTCTTCCAAAATTCGCCGTCTTCCAAACTTGTCGACGCAATGCCGATATGATCTACGCCGAGAACTTTAAACATTTCGTTAAACCTCCCAAATCAAAATCAATAAATCTCACGGAAAATTTTTACGCGAGTGCCGGTGGGAACTTTCGGCGGCGCGGGCGGATCTTCCAATTTTTCGCCGAAGACCATTTGCGCGACGAGATCCCAGCTGTCATCAAGGTCGAAGACTTTTCTAATGTCCTCGTCAATCAGCGGGTTGTAATGCTGAATGTTGACGCCCAGGCCGAGTTCTTCAAGAGCCGTCCAAATCGCGAACTGCAACATGCCGTTAGCCTGCATCGCCCACGTCGGGAAATTGTCTTTGTATTCGGGGAATTGGTCTTGCATTGCGCGAATCATGTTGCTCGACTCAAAGAAAAGAATCGTTCCGTAAGCCGCCTCGAAACCGTTGAGTTTAGCCTCGGTCGCCGCGAATTTGTCAGCGGGTACAATTTTCTTAAGAGCGGATTTGGTGATATGCCAAACGTTTTCGTGATGATCGAGCATTGTGACGACGACGCGCGCCGATTGCATGTTGAAGGCCGACGGCGTGTCTTTGACCATGCGTTCAACCGTGGCGATTATCTGCGACTGCAAGACGGGAATTTCTCTGCCGAGTTTGTAAATTGAACGACGTGACGTTACTGCTTCTTGAAAACTGTTCATTTTAAATTCTCCTAATCACTAATCACTAACGACTTACTTCCTCATGTCTCCGGTCTCAATAAATCTGGTGTGGAAACTCAACGCCTCGTTCAGAAGGTGCGGCGTAGCCGCTTTCTTCGTGGCGGCAAGAGCGCGTTCGTAGTAGTCCAAAAGCAACGGACGATAATCGGGATGTGCGCACTTGTTAATAACTTCCAGTGCACGCGTGCGAGGTTCAAGCCCGCGCAGGTCGGCAATGCCGTATTCGCTGATGATAACGTCAACGTCGTGTTCGGTATGGTCAATGTGCGAGCACATGGGAACGATTGAACTAATCTTGCCGCCCTTGGCCGTTGACGGCGTGTAGAAAATCGTCAAGTAAGCGTTGCGCGCAAAATCTCCCGAACCGCCGATACCGTTCATCATCTTCGTGCCGGTGACGTGAGTGGAGTTAATGTTGCCATAAATGTCGACTTCAAGCGCGGTGTTCATTGCAATGACGCCGAGCCTGTGCACCACTTCGGGCGAGTTTGAAACTTCTTCGGGGCGCAAAAGAATATACTTGCGGTACTTGTCAATTTCCTTGTAAAATCTGTCCATGCCGGCGGGCGACGGACTAAACGCGGTGCCGCTGGCAAATTTGAGTTTGCCGGCGTCGATAAGGTCGAGCATCGCGTCCTGAATAACTTCGGTATAAACGATCAAGTCGTTCATGTCGCCTTCGACGAAACCTTCAAGCACGGCGTTAGCGACGTTGCCGACGCCCGATTGCAACGGGAGCAAGCCTTTCGGCATGCGGCCGGCTTTAATCTCCGCCTTGAGGAATTCGAGCGTAAAAGCCGCCATCTTTTTGGAGTTCTCGTCAATGGGCGACAGGTCGCGAGTATGATCCTTCACGTCGCAGGGAACAATGTACTTAATCTTGTCGGGTGTGCACGGGATAAACGTCGTGCCTATGCGGTCGTCGGCGTGAACAATCGGAATGGGCAAACGATTGGGCGGGTCAAGCGGAACATAGACATCGTGCATGCCTTCCAGTTCAAGCGGCTGAGTGGTGTTGACTTCGACAACTACGGTGTCCGCACTCTGCACATAGCTGGCCGCGTTGCCCAGTGACGTCGTCGGAATGAGATTGCCCTCTTCGGTTATGGCGCACGCCT
>CAMZDU010000268.1 GCA_947305445.1 uncultured Selenomonadales bacterium | reverse complement strand
ACTGCGCCTTATATCCCCAGCCCTAAAGGGCGGGGTCTTACGGCGCGGATGATAATAATAAAGCAAAGTCGTCATTACACGCATACTGCCGCCGCCGTCTGCCATTCCGTGATAAAAATCGAAAAAAATTGCGTTGTCTTTATAGCACAGTGCCCAAATGTGATAATTTGTTTGGGCAGAATTTAGGGTTGTTTGTTCGTCCGTATTTAAAAGCATAATCGGAGCGGGATTCGGTTCATAAAAATATTCGCCGTCACCTTTTCTCATGCGTACAGAAAAATATGGGTAACGCTTTTCGGTTTTGTTCAAAGCCTCTTTTAATATCTCACCGTCCACGACGTTTTTCATGTTGAAACTCACACGATAAGTAAAAGGTATGCCAAGTCCCATAAATCCGTAGGAAAAACAAGCATTTTCATTTTTTATTTTCAAGCCAAAATCCTCCCTAAATTTTTTTACGTCCGCAATTTTCGCGATTCGCTTTGTATTTTGGGAACGGTGCAACGCTGGCCGAAAATTTTTAGTTGAGTGTGCAACGTTCATGCAAGAAAATTCCACAGCTCGCCGATAAGCGAATTGACCGTTGACGAGTACGACGCTTGCTGTGCAATGGAGTCAATCTTTCGTTCAAGTTCGTCGTTCGTTCGCGCAGAAAAAATTTTTTCGTCGAGTGTGCGACAATAATTTTTCAACGCGTTGTAGTGAATATTATAGCGATTTTCGTGAAGGACGTGCACGAAATATTTTGCCATGCCAGCTTGTAGCGGCGTGAACGTCTCGAAGTTTAGAACTGCTCGTCGCTCGTCCTCGCCGAGATTGTACGACGCCCAATGCTCCAACGCATCAACGTTGTGAAAATTTTTGTCGTGCTCGTGAGCGGCTACGGCCTTAATTGAAATCGCCCGCATGACTTCGACGAACGGCAAGTTAAAATAATTTTTAGTCGCCTCGTCGCAGAGTTCGCGTTCTTCGCCGACAAGTTCGCCGCAGGGGTTGTATTCTTTGCTCGGAAAATTCATGATGAATCACTCCTTTAAGTCGGTCTCGTAAATTTCGTTAAGTAATTTATCCTGCTTGTCTTTGCTGCGTCGTGCGAACGAACGGCTTGCAAATATACTCGGCATGGACGCGCCGATTGCTATCGCCAAAATGATAAGTAGCGCGTCGACGCCCGATTGCACCGCCGAGAGCAATTCGTCAAGCGTGAGGCGGCGGATATTGATTATCGCGAAGAGCAATCGATAAATCAGCACGCCGGGTACGAGCGGTATCACTGCGGGCACGATGAGCACCAGCGACGGCGTGTGGAGCCAGTGAATTGCTTTCACGGCGGCAATGCTTACGAGTGTCGCTCCGGCCAATGTGCCGACTTCCGAATTGAATCCCAGCTCGAAGATAAAAAAATTTCTCGTACACACGCACAACGCTCCACCGATTGCCGCCGCGTATAAAAGTCTCGGTGGCAGGTTGAAGAATACCGCGAAGCTTGACGCGCCGAAAGCCGCCGCTACCGCGAACAGCAGATAGTTGCTTTCGGGCAACATTGCCAGATTCGTGAAGGAGTCGAAGTCCGCCATGCCGATTGCGAAAACGATTCCGAATGTCATTGCTCCGATGATTATCAGCGTGTGCAAAATTCGTGCCGCGCCGCTTATTAAGTAAGTGTTGAGCATGTCGCTGAGTCCGTTAATGAGCGGAATGCCCGGCACCAGAAACAGCGAGGCGGCTATCAGCGGATGCCAAGGCGTCGTTGTCGGCAAAAGGTGCGTGAGGTAAGCGCAGATTGTCGCCGCGAACGCCGCAAAAGTCATTGACACGTAAGGATTTATGCCGAAGCGGTCGTGACATTGCATTTGGACAAGCTTGCCGATAATCGCGCTGATTGCCGTGTAAATCGCCGCGTTGAAGTCGCAACCGAACAACGTACAGAACGCTCCGCAACCCGTGCCCGCCGCGCAGGCCGTCAGCCACTTGTTGTAAAAGCGCGGACGCTCGGCAATGAGTTTGAGTTCGTCGCGAAATTCGTCCAAAGTGTAATGTTCGGTCATTGCGCGCCACGTCAAACGGCTCACGCCCGAAATTATCCTCATATCGACTGCGTGCTTGACGCATTTTCTAAAAGATGTGTGCGAGTGGTGCTCGTCACCCACATGGAGAAGAAGCGTGGTGTACATGATATGCAGATGAAATTTTTCGGCGGGAATTCCTACATAAGCCGCAACCCGCTTCATGTCGCGAAAAATTTGGCTCGTATCCGCGCCATTCTCCATCAATAATTGACCTACCGTCAAAAGAAGTTCGGCTTTCTGCCCGATTTCGGCAAATGTCTCGCGCAAAAGCTCGCGCTGTTCCTCGTAGTAGCTTTTGAAGTCGTCTTGCATAAAAAAACCCCTCTCGCGCCGATTATAGCACACAGAGGGGAAATTTTTTTGTCCGTGAAAAATTTTTATTCAGTTTGTTGCACGAGAGATTTAGCAAAAAGTTCTTCATTCGAAACAGCATTGAGACTTAAGCCGAGTTTTCGTGCGAAGATATGGCGAGTTATCTGTTGCTTATCGAGTTCAGCCTGCAGTTGTTATAAGAATTTGTGAATCAGTATAGCCCGCTCGGAGCTTCACTCAAGTTGATAAAAATATTTTTCTTCTGCGTGTAGGCGTTCATTATCAATTTATGCGTCTCGCGACCGATGCCGGACTTTTTGTAGCCTCCAAACGGTGCTCCGGCCGGAAGTGCGTTGTAACAATTCACCCATAGCCGGCCACTTT
>CAMZDU010000267.1 GCA_947305445.1 uncultured Selenomonadales bacterium | reverse complement strand
ATTCGTTTTGCGCACGGCTTTTGCGGCGGGAGATTGAACTTACCGGCAAATTCAACAGAAATTTTGCAATCTACGACGCGGCTGACACCAAAGCTTTGATTCGTCAATGCGTCACCGAACTCCAACTTGAGGAGAAAAAATTTTCCAACGTGCAATTTAAAATTTCCGACTTCAAAAATAATTTGGTTGAGCCGGAAAATTGTTTGGAACTTATGTCCGATTACAGCCGCAACTACGCGACGAATGTCAAAAATATTTACGAGCTGTACCGGAAGCGTCTGCAGGAGAACAACGCGCTTGACTTCGACGACTTGATCTTCACCGCCGTGAAAATTTTTCAAAACTTCCCCGACGTGCTCGACAGATATCAGGAGCGTTTTCAATACATTTCCATTGACGAATATCAAGATACGAACATTGCGCAATATGTCTTGACCAAATTGCTTGCCGACAAGTACAAAAATCTTTGCGTGGTCGGCGACGCCGATCAATCCATTTACGGTTGGCGCGGCGCGGACATGCGCAACATCTTAAATTTCGAGCGCGATTATCCCGGAGCGCGTGTCATTTTGTTGGAGCAGAATTATCGTTCGACGCAAACCATTTTGCGGGCGGCAAACTCCGTTATCGAACACAACCTCGACCGCAAACCTAAAACTCTGTGGACGAAGAACGAAGGCGGCGAGAATATTAAATTCTTCGGTTGCGAATCCGACAAGCAGGAGGCGGCAATCGTGGCGCGGGAAATTCGTCGGCTCGTCGACCGTGAAAATTTTCTTTACAAAGACATTGCGTTGCTCTATCGCACGAACGCTCAGTCGCGCATGTTCGAGGAGTATTTCACACACGAGGGCATACCTTATATCATCGTCGGCGGGCTGAAATTTTACGACCGCAAGGAGATTAAAGACATTGTCGCCTATTTGCACGTCATAATAAATCCTCGCGACAATGTTCACCTTCAGCGAATCATAAACACACCGCGACGCGGACTGGGTGCGACGAGCATGGCTAAGCTGTCCGAATTCGCCGAAGAACACGCGCTGTCGATTTTTGAAATTATCGCCGACAATAATCTTCTAAAGCAAGTTCCCGACCTCCCGCCCAGATTTCGTGCCGGTGTCAAAGGTTTCGCGGCGATGATTCTAAGCTTCATGGAGTCGGCCAAAGATCTTTCCGTCGACGAGCTGATACAAATCGTTATCAATGAATCGGGTTATCTGCAAATGCTTCGCGAAGGCAATGAGGCCGGCAGACGCGACGCCGTCTCCCGTGAAGAGAACTTGGGCGCATTCATCAACAGCGCGAAAGATTTTGTCAACTTGACCCCCGAAGGCACGCCGGAAGATTTTTTGAATCAAATCGCCTTGGTGTCCGACTTGGATGCTGTCGACGACGAAGAGTCCCGCGTCAAGTTGATGACCGTGCACGCCGCCAAAGGTTTGGAATTTCCCGTTGTGTTCGTCGTCGGCATGGAGGACGGACTTTTTCCGCACATAAATTCTTTGGACAATATCGACGCGTTGGAGGAGGAGCGACGCGCCTGTTACGTTGCATTGACCCGCGCCGAAAAAAAACTTTACATCACGTCCGCTCACAGCCGCATGTTCGCCGGCAACATTCAATTTCAAGAGGTGTCGCGATTCATTGACGAGATACCCCGCGCTTGTCTGGAGCAGTTCGGCTTGAAAATTAAATCCGCGACGAAAAAAAATCTTGTGTCGTCGAGTTACAAACCGCCCACGGCTTATCGCGCTCCGAAGATGAACGCTCCCGAAAAAAAATCGCCCGCACCCGTCAAAGCCTGGAAGGTCGGCGATCAAGTCAATCACAAACTCTGGGGGCTGGGCACCGTCATGGCCGTCGACGCCAGGACAATTACGATTTTGTTCGCCAATCCCGAAATCGGTCTAAAAAAACTTTCGACAAAGGTCGCACCCATTGTCTAAAAAAATCCTCGCCACTTCGGCATCTTGATACGCTGAAAGAAACGCTCCACGAGGTTACATCGTTTGTAGTGTTCGACATCAAATTCGTGCTTAATTCAAGATAATCACGAATTTTATCGCAAGAAAAAGCTTTGTCGACAAATAAATCAAGAGCAGGTTGCGGGTCGTGAATGTGTCCGCCGATCAAACAATCCCTATTTTCAAACTCATTTTATTAGAGAATCCAAATTGAAAAAAGCCCCTCGATACGTTGCCGAAGGGCTTTTTTTTGATTTCATTAGCTATTCTTTTTGACGAAAAGTTTTTGAACAATGTTTTGAACGACGACGAAGAAAACCGGGATTAAAAATATTCCCAAAAACGTCGCAACGGTCATTCCGCCGACGACTGCAACGCCCATCGAGTTTCTAGCCGCCGAACCTGCACCGGACGCTGTAGCTAAGGGCAAACAACCGATTATAAACGCAAAACTCGTCATCAAAATCGGACGCAGGCGCAAACCTGCCGATTCGAGCGACGCTTTAACAGCTTCCATGCCCTTATCGGTGCGGACTTTAGCAAATTCGACGATTAAGATAGCATTTTTCGCCGCAAGTCCCATAATCATGATAACGCCGATTTGCATGTAGATACTATTCTGAAAACCGGGATTTCCTACGCCTAATGTGTTCGTGTACAAGTTTAAAACGAATTCTGATAGCAATGCGCCGAAAATTCCCGTCGGAACCGTCATCAAAACGGAAAATGGTACGCTCCAACTTTCATAGAGCGCGGCGAGGCATAAAAAGACGAAAACTAACGCCAAAGCCATAACTTGCCCTGT
>CAMZDU010000266.1 GCA_947305445.1 uncultured Selenomonadales bacterium | reverse complement strand
CGAAACCTTAGGCGTGACGATAAGTTTTCAGTTGCTGAGATTTTTTTTCCGCGACTCGGCAAAGAAAATTATCCGCAAGAGCAAGCGACTCAGCTCTGTCGACAAGTACAGCTCCAAAAACGGCTTTACCGTGATGTTGATTGCGCGAATGGTGCCTTACGTGCCGAGCGGAATTTTGAACGCGGCGGGCGCATTGAGTTCGATGAGCATGCGCGATTATTTCCTGGCGTCGCTGGTCGGCAAGTTCCCGTCAACGGGAATTGAAGCAATCATCGGCCACGACGCGATTTTGCACGAAGAGGACTTCACGCGGATAATTGTCGTCGTGATTTTTGCAATCGTGCTTATCGTCTGGGCATGGTACTATCAGAAAAAAAATCATCATTGAGGCGTGGTTAGTCCTAACGTTCCATAACTCTAGAGCGTGTTGGTAAACGTTAAAGTCGAATCAAGATGGCAACAAGTAAGACGAAATTCTCAAAGCAGAATAGCAACTTGTCGTAACGAGTTGCGATGTGTCGTCGATTTTTTTTCCGCAAGAAAAACCGTTCAACGATATTACCCGCCTTGTACAACAATCGTGAATGTTTCCGCCAGTGAGCAACAATCCGATGAGTTGAAAGTTTTCAGTAACAAGAGCATGAATTTTGGTGGTCTTGCCGCCCCGCGACACTCCGATTGCTTGATTACTCAAGATTTTGCGAGCACCGGCGGCATACTGATGCACTTTACAGAAGGTTGAATCAATTTCAACAAGCAGGCATTTGTTCGTATCGGCTACCAAGATTTTTAAGATATTCTCGAAAACGTCATTAGCGCACCAAAGGCGGAATTTGTGATAAATGCTGTTCCAATTCCCAAAATTGGGGTGGTAAATCACGCCACGGAGCTCCTGAAGATAATATCCATAAGATTGCGTTAAATACAATCAGAGGATTTAAGCCGGAGCGACCAGTTGACTTCGGCGCGGGTAACAGCGGTTTGATTATTTCTTCTTGCTCTTTTGTAAGGCAGTAACGAGAGTGGTAAAATGAGTTAGACATAAGCATTTTCCTTTGGCTAATTTTTCAAATTCATTTTACCAAAGAATTTGCTTATGTTTTACTTTTGGACTTTACCAACACTCTCTGTTCTAATTGAGGAGGAAAATTTTTATGGAAGATATTAAACCGAGCTTGTTACAGTTTGTGACGGGCGAAGATTTTTTTCAGAGGATTTTGGTTGTCGAAAGCGACGCGTATCTTTCCGAGTTGCGCGAAAAATTTCCGACGGCCGAAATTTTTTTTGTCACGACGAATGCCGACGCCGCCGAAAATTTTCCCGACGCAAAAATTTTTCTGATTGACTATCGCGAGGATCCTTTGCCGTTCGACGAAGAATTTTTCGACGCGATAATCGGCGACTTGACGCTTGAGGTCACCACCAATCCGCAGGACATTGCGGCGGGCTTTTCGACGTTCATCAAGCAAACAGGTTGTTGGCTGACGAGTTTCCGCAACATTCGCCACTGGAAAGTTTTGGAAAAATTGATGCGCGGCGTTTTCGGTGGGATTGTCTCCAGACTTTACACGCGCACGGAATTTGAACGACTCCTCTACGCGTCCTTCTACAAGGAAGTGCGACTTCTGCCGCTGAAAAAAAATGCGCCGCCCGAACTTTTGGAGCGGCTTATTGATTGCGGCTTCGACAATTTCGACGACGATTTGCAAACGGAATTTTGGTTAGTTCGCGCCTCGCGGTCGATGCCGGAGCTTGCGCTGTTAAAATCGATGTTCACACCCGAAATCCGCGCAGAATTCTCGCGAATCCTTCACCGAATCGAGTACGACATTACCACGGCCGACAGCGTTGAAAATTTTTGGCAACTTGTCGACGCGGAAGGAATTTTTCCCGATTATGCGGCGGCGTTTATTCGTTCGGTTGTCGTTCACAGAGAAAATTTTTATCGCAACATGAAAAAATTTTCCGCCCGCGCCGACCTTGAAAAAATTATCGACGAGTGCGAATCGCTTTACGATTTCGACACGGGCAACCGTCTGCTTTAAAGCAACACGCTGACGATGCCTTTAAATATCCCGAAAATAAATTTCTGCAACGGCACGAAAACGTAACTCAAAACGGGCGTCGCGATGATTATGATTAGGAAAATAAAGCTGTAACGTTCGAGAGCTGCAAATTGTCGAGCCAACTCGTACGGCAAAATATTTCGCAAAATGTGCGAGCCGTCAAGCGGCGGAATCGGCAACATATTGAAAATTGCGAAGTTGATGTTATAGATTATTATCAAGTTGAAGACGACGAGCACTCCTTCCGAGAAGGGGAAGTCCGCCTTGGCCAGCAAAACTAAAATTATCAGCGCAACAAATGCCGTGATTAAATTCGACGCGGGACCTGCCAGCGAGACTAAAATATCGTCGCGGCGCGGGTTAGTGAAGTTCATCGGATTTATCTGCACGGGTTTTGCCCAGCCGAAGTGCACGAGAAACAACATGAGCAAGCCGATTGGGTCGACGTGCGCGGCGGGATTGAGCGTCAAGCGTCCATACATTTTCGGTGTATAATCGCCCAGCGCATAAGCGACGCGGGCATGTGCGTATTCGTGAACGACCATTGCAATTACAATTCCCGGCAAGCCGGCAATCAGCGTCGTTAAGAATCCGCCAAGATCATCAAACATTTAGGCACCTCCGAAAAAAATTTGACAATGCATTGTCGACAAGACGGTTAGTTAGCGTGTTCATGCCACGCAGTAATTTTGTCGAAAAATTTTTTT
>CAMZDU010000265.1 GCA_947305445.1 uncultured Selenomonadales bacterium | reverse complement strand
TGAAAGAAAGGCGTCAAATCAACAATCCTAATTACACAAAACTCTTGACACTGCCCGATTTTTTTAGCTAATCAGAAGTTTGAAGAAGCAAACAAGTTCTATTACGAAAAAAATTATCAAGAATCTATAAAACTTTATGATGAAGTTTTAACATTTGGCGATTATGCAAATGCGTACAACAATCGCGGAAAATGTTACCAAGCACTCGGCGACGAGGCAAAAGCGCAAGCTGACTTCAAAAAAGCTAAAGAACTCGGCTACAACGGCTGACAACGAATAAAAAATATAAACCTCTGTCGAAAACCTTGCGGCGGAGGATTTTTTTTGCTATTATGACGAAAATTTTTAGGAGAGGTGACGAAAATGGACAGCAAAGTTTTATTCAACGTCCAATACGGCTTGTTTGTGCTCAGCGCGAACTACAGTGGCAAGGATAACGCCTGCATAATCAACACCGTGACGCAAGTGACCGCCGCGCCGATAACTAAGGACAGAATTTCAATCGCGGTGAACAAATCGAACTACACGCACGACATAATCGCCAAGACAAAAAAATTTACCGTCTCAATCATCAGCGAGGCGGCGAATTTCGATTTATTTAAGCGTTTCGGCTTCCAAAGCGGGCGCAACGTCGATAAATTTGCGGACTTCGATAAAATTCAGCGCACGGCGAACGGAACTTTGGCAATTACGGAGGGCACGAACTCATTTATCAGCGCGGACGTGATTCAGCAAGTCGAATTGGACACGCACAGCATTTTTATCGCGGAAGTTGTCGACATGCAAAAGCTTTCCGACGTTCCGTCTACGACTTACAATTTCTATCAGGCGCACATCAAGCCCAAACCCGCCGTTAAAGCTACGGGCAAAACTAAATGGGTTTGCAGGATTTGCGGCTACGTTCACGAAGGCGACGAACCGCCCGCAATCTGTCCGCTGTGCAAGCACCCCTCCACCGATTTTGAAAAGGTCGTTGAAGCTCCCGCCGCTCCGCAGAAAAATAAATACGCGGGCACTAAGACCGAGAAAAATCTTTTGGAGGCGTTCGCGGGCGAATCTCAAGCGCGCAACAAATACACTTACTTTGCAAGCGTCGCGAAGAAGAACGGCTACGAACAAATCGCCGCGCTTTTCCTCAAGACTGCCGATAACGAAAAAGAACACGCTAAACTTTGGTTTAAGGCGTTGGGCGAACTCGGAACGGTCGAAGAAAATCTTTTGCACGCGGCGGACGGCGAAAATTATGAGTGGACGGACATGTATGCGCGAATGGCACGCGAGGCTGACGAAGAAGGCTTCCACGAACTGGCAGAACAATTCAGAGGCGTTGCGGCGATTGAAAAACATCACGAGGAACGCTATCGCAAGCTCTTAAAGAATGTTGAGGCGCAGGAAGTCTTCAAAAAAGCGGGCGTTCAAGTTTGGGAATGCAGAAATTGCGGACATATCGTCTTAGGCACGAGTGCGCCCGAACTTTGCCCCGTCTGCAATCATCCGCAAAGTTTCTTTGAAGTCAACGCAGAAAACTACTGACACAAAAATTTTTGCTCGTATTTGCAGTCAACTGCCACATAAAAAAAAGTCCGCCTCAACAAAACAGAGGCGGGCTTTTTAGCGTGTGTTGTCAATGTCAAGTTGACGTTCAAGCTCGGCGACTTCCTGCGGCTCGAACTCGACGCGCATGGATTTCCAGCGGTCATGAAGCCAAAACCATTCGTCGGGATATTTTCTGACGTGCTCTTCAATCAACGACGCAAGCCGTTGAGTCATCTGCTTAATGTCGGCGTGCTTATCGGTCGTGCGCTCGACCTTAAGCGGCGGGAAGACTTCAAGCGTGTGCATGCCGTCAGAATTTTTATGCATGAACGCGGGGAAAATTGGAATTTTTCTGAAGCGCGACATACTCGCCGCACCCGTCACAAAATTTGTCGCCCGATTAAAAAATTTCACGACGACGCCGTCATCGCGCCCGACATCTTGATCCATTATCAGCCCTATGAAGTGACCTTCGTCAAGCATTTTGTACATCTCGCGCACGCCGCTACGATAAGTTATATGCATGCCGATTAGCGTGCGATACTCGTTGATGAATTTGTCCGCGCCTTCGGATTTTTGTTTTTTGGCGACGCCGACGAGCGGAATGCCGTTTTGCGCGAAGGCACCGCCCATAAGCTCCCAGTTGTCGCTGTGGCAGGCGGCAATGACCGCACCGCGTCCGCCGCGCTCCGGCGAGTTTATGTAGTTCGTCAAATGTTCCAAGCCGACAACTTTTACGTGCGACGACATGTTGCCTTTGAGTTTCGGGAACGATAAAACTTCCATGAACATTGCGCCGAACTGCACGGTACTTTCGCGGGCGATTCGTTCGACTTCCTGCGGCGAAACGTCCAGACAGCGACGAATATTTTCTGTAGCAATTCGTTTGCGTTTGGCGGGCAATAACAGCCATATCAAAGCCGCCAGGCCGCGTCCGAGCGTCATGCAAAATTTCAGCGGCAACAGACAGACGAGCCGGCTTAAAAATTTTAGAAATGCGTATTCGATTGAAGTCACCAAAACGCGCCGCCGGAATTTTGGCAGGCGGCACACACCTCCTTCATGCTGAAAATTATATTTTATGCGTTGTGAGAGGACAAAATAATTAGGAATTGTTTGAGTTGTATTATCGCCCTCCGAATCACAATTCCTCTTGAAGAACCGCAACTACACTAACAACGGATTATATTTTGTTACGATAAATTTTTTCGTCGAGCAGGAAAGTTATCAGCGCGAAC
>CAMZDU010000264.1 GCA_947305445.1 uncultured Selenomonadales bacterium | reverse complement strand
TATCAGACGTACCAGACATGGGAGGCGGGCACGTCGACACCAAGCGCAAAATTTATTGTGAAAATGGCGCAAGCGTTTGATGTGACAACGGATTATCTTTTAGGCTTAACGGACGAAGCTCACCCGAAAAAATATGACGAAGGTGAAGTCAAAGAAGCGTTCGCGTTGCGCGATGCATTAAATCTGATTTTAAAGAGATAAGTGAAATTAATCAGCCGCTCTTCGGGGCGGTTTTTTGTTGGAGAAAAGGCCATGGATTACGAGCTATATAACGAAGATTGCATAACGGGCATGGACAGATTGCCGGACGGAAGTGTTGACGCGATAATCTGCGACCCGCCGTACGGTACGACTGATTGCTACTTCGATAAGCGATTGCCGCTGGAGGAAATGTGGCGCCAATTTAATCGGGTGACGAAACAAAACGGCGCAATAGTTTTGTTTAGTCAGTTGCCGTTCGCGGTCGACCTAATCAACGCAAACCGCAAAATGTTCCGTTACGAATGGATTTGGGAAAAAACGCTTGCTTGCGGATTCCTCAACGCAAATAAAATGCCGTTGCGCAGTCATGAAAATATATTGGTGTTTTATCGGCGATTGCCGACCTACAATCCGCAATTCAGAGAGGGCAAGCCGTATTCGCGCAATCACGACTCCCGCGAAAGCGGCGGAGTGTACAGACCGGTGGCAGGTGTGCCGACGGTAAATGACGGGACGCGTTATTATCCGCGAGACGTGGTGAAATTCACGTCGGTACAATCGCTGGCCAAAACGGAGCCACGCCAACATCCGACACAAAAACCGCTGGCGTTAATGGAGTTTCTAGTGCAAACGTACACGAATGAATTTGAATTGGTACTAGATGCGACAATGGGTAGCGGTTCGACGGGAGTGGCCTGCGTGAACACGAAGCGGCGATTCATCGGCTTTGAACGGGAGCGGCAATTTTTTGATGCGGCTTCGAAACGATTGGCGGCGGCGGCAATGCAACGCGAACAAATTTAATCGGCGAGGAAAATTTTAGGCGGTGAGAATATGGAAGGTGAATCGCGACAGCTGGTAAAAGAAGGGCGAGTTACAGCAGTTTTTCCGGAACGACACACAGTCAGATGCGAATTCGAGGACAAAGACGGTTTAATCAGCGGGGAATTGCCGGTGCTGACAACGTGGGCATGGCAAAACAAAATGTATGCATTGCCGGACGTTGGTGAAATCGTGGTCGTAATATTCGCGACAAATGCAGACCAAACCGGAACGGGCTGGGTAGTGGGCAGCCGATTTCACGACAATTCCCCGCCGAATGCCAATTCACAAGATAAAACGCGGATTGATTTCAAGGACGGTACTTTCATTGAATACGACCGCGCCAGCCATGAATTACGAATAGACTGCGTCGGCGATATATTTATTAATGGCCGAAATATTTATCTGAACAGCTGAGGGAATAAAAATGCCGGCAGGAACGCGAATAAATGATAATTGCACAGGGCACGACGCGTGCCCGCCACGTCCGCTGATAGAGGGTAGCCCGAACGTTTACACGAACAGACGAGCGGCCGGCCGCGTGGGGGATTCATATGCAGTGCACGGGTGCACGGTGCACGCGCCACACACGGGCGTTATCTCGTCGGGCTCGGCAACGGTTTACATAAACGGCAAGCAGGCCGGCAGAATCGGCGACCCGGTAAGTTGCGGCTCTGCGGTTGCGCAAGGCAGCCCAAATGTTTTCATCGGAGGATGACAACGCATGGAAATCGGATATTTATTCAACACAATAAACAGCATGTTGCGGCCGCCAATCGGTGCGTTCTCGGAGCTGGTGTTCGAGGTATCCGGCGCGAGAGTTTTAACATATGACGATTACAAACGCGACAGCAAAAGCCGCTACGCCCGCCACGAATTGATAAATCAGCCGACAACGCTTGAATGGCTCGGCCGCGACTTAGAAGAAATCGGCTTTAAGATGACGTTCACGACAATGTTAAAAGTTAATCCGGCGGAGGAAGCGGCTAAAGTTCGGGAATTGTGCGCCGAGGGCGTGGCCGATTATTTAATCCTTGGCAATGCGGTCGTCGGTGAAAATTTGTGGGTGATAGAATCATTCAGCGAGGCCGCTAACTCATGGGATAACGCCGGCAATATTTTAGTTAGCACACTCAACGTGAAAATGCTCGAATACGTGCCGGAGGTGGTCGAAAAGTGACGCTGGACATAACGATAGACCCACGCGACATTAAAATCATGCCGGCAACCGAATTAGAAGAAATCGCGCAAAATGTTCAGATGATAATCACAACGTTAAAAACGACAGTACCAATGGACAGAGACTTCGGCATCAATTCGGCGCGGGTGGACGACCCAATAGCAACGGCGCAAGCGAAATTGTCCGCAGAAATAGCAACGGCAATTAGAACGCAAGAACCGCGAGCGCGGCTGTCAAAAGTGTTCTATTCGGGCTCGCCGCACGACGGCCAACTGATAATCACGGCGCGGATTGAAATTGTGGAGAAAAATTTGCGCGGCTACGTCTGAACGAAAAAACCGCCCTTTCGGGCGGCCTGTCGGTGTCGGTGATTGATTTTAGCCGAGGTTGTAAATTTGCCATTCGCCGGTGCGTTTCATCTCTTCTATCGATTTCTCAATTTTCCCGTCAACCCAAGCTTTGCGAGCGGCCATATAAGTGGTGAGCGTCAAGCCGTATTTTTTGAGGATGGCGGCGGCGTTGCGTTTGTTGGTTCGCTTGCCGTTGAAGTACCATTCGACGCGCTCTTTGTGGTAG
>CAMZDU010000263.1 GCA_947305445.1 uncultured Selenomonadales bacterium | reverse complement strand
GTGGCTTTACAAGATAGAGATTGCGTAAACCAACTCCAACGAATTTAAATTTTTTAATTGCTAAAAGCTCCCTTAGGCGTGGGAATGTTTAATTGCATTATAGCATTTCTAAATTGAAAAAAAAATATCAGTGATAAAATCAAACAACCGTTTATTGCCCATTGCAAATTTAGTAAAACATAATTCGCGTTGGTTGGTTCTAAAATGCCACAAAAAATTAACGGCCGGAAAAATTTTACCGACCGCCACAAAAATAATTCCACATTCCTAAGTTCACTCGTTGTGAGGGTAAAATTCTTAGAATTGCGCCATAACGCCATGACTGTCACTGAACTTTTTCAGTAGGCAAAAATTTTGTCGCGTAATGACAAGATTTTTTTTCAACCCTCACAACGGGTTAATTTCACATTTCTAATTGCTTAAAGCATCCCAAGCTTCGTTGGCGCGTTCGACGAAGATATCGCGAATGCGTTTGTTTTCGCCGAGCCCCTGCAATTTGGTTTCGACTTTAAAGCCCATGTTCTGTAAAATAATTTTGTGGGAGTCGTCCTCGTCGCCGGCCATATCGTTGTTGGCGTGGTCACCGGCAACCATCATCAGCGGCATAAGAATGATGCGCTCGACTTTGTGCATTTTGAGTTTGCCGGCCCAATCGTCCAGTCTCGGCCAACCTTCGACGGTGTAAATGTGGACGTCGTTGCGTTTCATGGCTTTAAGTTTGGCCTGCATGACGGCATAGTAAGCGTTGGACGGGTCGGGTGTGCCGTGCGCCATTAAAAGAATCGCCGTGCCTTTTTTGTACGCGGGCAAGTGAAGCGACTGCATAACCTGCATGACGTCGTCGCGCTGATCTTCTTGACCCTGCCAATACATAAGCGGCGTGCCGAGCACAATCTTTTTGAACTGCGACTTGTATTCGTGGAAAAGCGCAACGTCGTATTTGTATTCCATACCGGGGATTACGTCGAGCGAGACGAGAGCAATGCGCGTGTAACCTTCGCTTTTAAGTTGGTCGAGCGTCTGTTCAGGCGTCATGTAATCGCACTTGCCTTCGTTCTCGATTATGTGCTTGATGACGATGTGGCTGGTGAAGGCGGTAACAACTTTTGCGTTGGGATGCGCATCGGCAATGGCCTTGGCGGTCGCGTCGATTGCTTTGGTGCGCTGATCTTTAAACGTCGTGCCGAAACTTAGGACAACGATTGCGTCCTTGTCTGCGGCGTTAACCATGTTCGGGTTTTCGTATTTGAGAACGCCGATTTGAGTTGCCATTTGCAAAGAGGCGGGCGGGTTGGCTACCTCGTCGTTGAGCTGATAGGCGGCGTCGGCGGGTGCGGCGATAAACAAACTCGAACACGCCACACTCACCGCCAAAAGTTTCTGCCAAGATTTCATTTGAACTCCTCCTAAAAATTTTTTTGGATTGCTCATACATTTCTCTTGGTGAGGAGCCGCGACAATATTATCACACGCAGGCTAATTGTCAAATATTTTTGTTTGTTGTAAAATACGGCGGCAATTTTTTTTTAGGAGGAAGTCTAAATGAAATTCAGCTGTTACAAAAACGATTTGACCGAGGCGTTGCAATTTGCAATCAGAGCCGTTGCCGTCAAGCCGCAGACACCGATTTTGTCGGGCATCTATCTGCATGCGGAAGGTTCAATGCTGGAGATTCAAGCCAACAATTTTTTCACTGGCATAATCACGCGCATACCCGTAAACGTCGAAATCTCCGGCGAAGTTGTCGTCAGCGGCAAACGTTTTCAAGAATTTGTGCGCAACATGCCCGACGACACGATAACTTTTTCCGACGAGTACACAAACAACACTTTGACGATTGAATCCGGCGGCGCAAGTGTCGAGTTGTTGACAATGGCGGCCGGCGACTTCCCCAAAGTCAAAACGCCCGAAACGGATAACTCGTTTAAAATTCGCACGACCGTTCTGCGCGACTTGATTCGCAAAACCGTCTTTGCTGTTTCAAAGGACGAGACGCGTCCCGTGTTCACCGGCGGTGCTTTCGAGCTTAAGGGCAACAAAATTTCCCTCGTCGCCACGAACACGCACCGACTTGCTCTGGCCGTCGAAGAACTTCACGAAAATTATTCTGATTGCAATTTCGTCGTACCGGCCGAAACTCTGCGCGGCATAATGTTGCGCATCGACCCCAAGGACGTCGAAAACTATATCACGGTAAATTATTCGACGCGTTATCTGACGTTCACCTTCGACAATGTCTTCGTGAATTCGCGGCTGATTGAAGGGCAATTCCCGCCGTATGACAGAGTTATTCCGTCTTCGAGCACGACCCGCGTCAACGTCAGCACCGCCGATTTTAAAAATGCCGTCGAGTTCGTGTCGCTCATGTCGAAGGAAACCGAGTACAACACCGTTAAATTTGTTTTCAGCGGCGACGGAATAGAAATTTCTTCAAACTCGCCCGAAGTCGGCGGCGCGGTTAAAAATGTTGAAGCGCAGGTTGAAGGCGACGACTTGGAAATTTCTTTCAACGTCGATTACATTGCTGACGTGCTACGGGTTATCGACTCGCCGCGTGTGCACATCGCGCTGAATGACCGCTACAGCCCGGCCGCTTTCACGGAACCCGAAAACGAAAATTATATTTACGTCGCCACGCCCGTGCGTGCTTGAAAATTTATAATTTTTTAGCCTTCACAACGAGTTCAATCGGAAATTTTCCGCAGTCACGAAAAAAATTGTAACGGCAAGCCACAAGTTTCCAGCCAATCAATGACGGCGGACGTTTCAAATGACGCTG
>CAMZDU010000262.1 GCA_947305445.1 uncultured Selenomonadales bacterium | reverse complement strand
TGCCCTAAACGAGTTCATGCTTAAAGGCGAAGGCAACTTCGTCAAGACGACCGTGCCGCTTCACCAACAAATCCTAGACGACGAATGGTTCTGCACCGGCAACATCGACACGCAGTTTATTAAAAATCGTCTGCCGATTTACTCGGCGGCTCCGAAAAAAATCACGCTAGAAGACAAAATGGATCCCGACCTTGCGGAGCGACTTGCTCGCGGCGGCGGACGCATCGACATCGATTACGCTTAAAATTTTTATCCAAAACTCAGCGAGAATAGCCCCGGCATAAGTTGATTGTAACTCATAGTTTCCCTGCTTTTTGTATGATTCATTAACATTCTAGCAGGGAACTATGAGTTTTTCGTATGTGACACTTACATTGTACTTTCAAGGATTAAATCGCCTACGACTTCGCCGGCCATAATCAAACCAGCGACCGACGGAACAAATGCCGTACTGCCAATAAAATTTTTTACGGGGCGTGGCGGCTCGTCCGACCAGACGACTTTGAGATTTTTTATTTCACGTTCGCGAAGTTTCTTGCGCATAATTTTGGCAACGGGATCAATCGATGTTTGAAAAATATCCGAGACTTTGAAGCGTGTCGCGTCGAGTTTGTTGCCCGCGCCCATGCTCGAAATAATTTTTATGCCGCGTCGTGTGCACTCTTCGACCAAAAAAATTTTCGCGGTCAGCGTGTCGATTGCGTCGACGACGTAATCATATCGGCAGATAAAAAAATCTTCGACGCTTTCGCCGGGCAAAAAAAATTTCTGAATCGTGTCGACTTTAACTGCAGGATTTATGTCGCGAATCCGCTCGCGCATGACTTCGACTTTGGAGCGGCCGACCGTCGAGTTGAGTGCGTGAATTTGTCGATTAATGTTCGTCGCGTCAATGTTGTCCTTGTCAATCAAAATCAGTCGGCCGACGCCCGAACGCGCCAAAGCCTCAACCGTAAAAGAACCGACACCGCCCACGCCGAAGACAGCCACGGTCGCCGCAACAAGTTTAGAAAAATTTTCTGTGCCAATTAATAATTTTAGTCGTTGAAATCTGTCGTCCATGAAGTTATCGCCTCCCGTATAAACAAATATATTTTCCCGTGAGAGATGCTTTGAAGTAATTTTTCTACCGCAAAAGTAAAAAAATTTTTCTTTTATGAAACGTCCGTGAGCATTCACTCACGAAAAAAAATTATAATCGCGTCTTTACATCATCGGCTGAAATTTGTTTTCCGTGGACACGATTAAAAGTTTGGTTGATTAAAAGTCAAAAAAGAGTTATATTTCGCAATAGATTGATATACAGAAGATTGAAGGCAAATTCGTCAAGTCATTGTTTGTGGCTACAATGACTATCTTCACGCCATAAAAAGGAATTGATAACTTGAATCGAAAATTTTACGACAACGAGCGCGAAATTGACTTGGCCGAGCAGAAGACGTTGCAGAAGCGCGAGAAAACGATTGTCGCCGCACGCACGATAACTTTTATTGCGGCTTGTGGAAGTTTCGCGCTCGGCTGGGACTACGGCAATAATCATTTTTACATTGTTTCCGCGTTGCTTGCGATGATTTTTGTTCGGCTGATGAATTATCACGACGACTTGAAGCGGCGCAAACGTTTCCTTAAAAGCCGAATGACCGTTCTGAATTCATACATAGCCCGCGCACGCGGCACGTGGCGCAAACGCTCCAACGACGGCAGCATTTATCTTAAGAACAACCGCCCGCAAGATGTCGACCTGCACATTTTCGGCGAAGGCTCGATTTTCCAATATATTTGCGCGGCGCGAACGAAACGCGGCAGAGATTTGCTCGCCGCCGCCTTCAATCCGGAGCCGCCCGACTTAAATGAGGTGCGCAACCGTCAACGCGGCGTTGCAGAAATTTTACAACGACCGCGCCTGTCGCTCGACCTGGAAGCTTATGCACGGCTCATGCCCAACAATCACGACACCAGCGAGCTTATCGTCAGCGTGGAAGAGGAATTGCCGCCGCTCGGAAAAATTTATCTGTTGCGTTTCGTCATGCCGATAATTTTAATCGTCGCGTGTGTGGCGGCCTATCGCGGACTCATTAACGAATTCGTGCCGCTGTTCGTAATGCTGTTCAATCTGATAATTGCAATCGTCGCAATTCCCGCAATAAACGAGCTACTCGCGCCGCTGAACATCATCTCCAAAGAGTTGAGACTTTACCGCGCAATCTTCGAGCGGCTTGAGTCGACGAACTTTGCCTCCAAACGATTGACGGCCGTGCGCGACATACTCACCGACGAAGTTTCCGCCGCGCAAAAATTGCGGACGCTGTCGCTTTTGGTGGACGCGGCAAATGCTCGACACAACCCGCTGTTCTTCGTGCCGGGCAACGCGCTGTTTTTGACGGATTTTTTCTTGTTAACGGCGTTCATGCGTTGGCGGGTGGATGCGGCCAATCATCTGCGCACGTGGCTGGACGCCTTCGCCGAGGTGGAAGTTTTAATTTCGCTGGCGTCAATCGGACAGACGCGCACGACTTACTGTTTCCCGACGTTTTACGAGGAGGAGGAGCCTCACCTGACCGTTGAAGGCTTGACGAGTTTGCTCGTGCCCGACAACAAGGGTGTCCCCAACGACGTTGAACTTACTGCCGGCACGACGATTATAACCGGCGCGAACATGTCCGGCAAGACGACCTGGATTAGAACGCTGGCCGCCACCGTGATTGTCGCCTACTCCGGTGCGCCCGTCTGCGCCAAAAATTTTGCCGTCAGTCGTCTGGCGGTGATGACTTCAATCCGCGTCAACGACG
>CAMZDU010000261.1 GCA_947305445.1 uncultured Selenomonadales bacterium | reverse complement strand
GAGAATAAGGACGCAAGTCAAACTTCTCAAGAATCTCCCGCCTCTACAGGCGGTGAGAAGTTCAATTAACGGAGAGGAGGAGCGTGGCTTCCTACCCATATTAGGGTTTTTCCGCCGCGCGATTTTGATGAACAGACACTCGGTTGAATTATTGGCACCGGCCGGCACATGGGAGGCATTGGTTGCGGCGGTGGAGGCCGGCGCGGACGCGGTTTATCTCGGTGGCAAAGCCTTCAACATGCGCGTACACAACAGCAGTTTCAATTTCGACGACGAGCAACTTAAAGCGGCGATTGACTTCGCTCACGGCCGCGGCGTGAAAATTTATGTCACGCTCAACAATTTAATCAGCGCGGAAGAAATTGCTCCGCTGGAAAAATTTTTGCGCTACCTCAACGAAATTCAGCCTGATGCAATTTTGGTGCAAGACCTCGCCGTCATTAACTTTGTGCGCAAACTCGGCATAACAATTCCGATGCACGCGTCGGTTATGATGAACACGCACAACACCCGTGCCGTCGAGTTGCTGAAAAAATTCGGCATTACCCGCGTCGTCGTTGGACGCGAACTCACGCTGACGGAAGTCGCGCTGATTAAGGAAAGCACCGGCATTGAAGTCGAATACTTCATGCACGGCGACATGTGTTTTGCGGAGTCGGGGCAATGTATTCATTCGGGCGTTGTCTTCGGACAGAGCGGCAATCGCGGCCGTTGCATGAAGCCTTGCCGCTGGACGTACAAGCTTATTGACGAGGCGACCGGCGACACGCTTAATGATTGGTCGTATAAGCTCGCGCTCAACGATATGTGCATGTTCAGAAATATTCCCGACCTGATTCAAGCGGGCGTCACGTCGTTTAAGATTGAAGGGCGCATGAGGCCGCCCGAATTCGTCCGCCGACTCGTTTCGACTTATCGCCGCGAGATTGACGCTTACCTTGCCGACCCGACCGGTTACAGCGTCGACGAGGCGCGTTGGCAAAATCTTTACGATAACCGCGTCCGCGACTTCACGACGACTTTTGCGTTCGGACAACCGACGATTCGCGACATTGGTATCACGGGGAAGCGCGAGCCGAAAATTTTTTCCCATGCGGTTGTCGAGACCGCCTTCGACGCCGCCGCCGTTAAAGAAATTTTTTCTTCGGAACGGGCTGTTAAAGCTGTCGGTAAACCCAAGCTCACGGCGCGAGTCTCGTCACTTGACGGAGCACGTGCGGTGATTGCGGCGGGTGCGGACGAAATTTATGTCGGCGGCGAAGTTTTCAAACCGCTCAAGCCGTGGACAGTCGACGAGCTTAAATCGGCGGCCGAGCTTGCTCACGCGGCGGGCAAAAAAATTATTTTGGCGACGCCGCGCACCTCGAAGGACAAAGACCTCGCGGAGCTGTCGGAAATTTTTTCGCGGGCGATAAATTTTGACGGCGTGCTTGTCGGCAACCTCGGCGCACTGAATTTGATTCGCTCGTTGACGGACGCGCCGCTCCGTGCCGACGTGTCGTTCAGCCTGTTCAATCCGCTCGCCGCAGAATTTTTGCAGAGCTTGAGCGTCGTGCAGGCAACCGCCTCGCTTGAACTTAGTTTCGCGCAAATTCGAAGCGTTGTCGAAAATTCTCCGTTGCCGATTGAAGTCATAATGCACGGCGCAATCGAGTCAATGATCTGCGACCACGACTTCGCCGCGCTGTATCTGCCGGACTATGACGAATTTGCCGCGCCCGAAAAATTGAATCGCCATTACGCGCTTGCCGACGAGGCGGGCGAAGTTCATGCGTTGCGCGTCGACCAGTTCAAGCGTTGGCACATTTTCTTCGGCAAGGAGCTTTGTCTGTTGCCCTATGCCAAAAAATTTTTCGGAGCGGCGGCCTGGCGCATTGAGGCGCAAAATTATTCTCCCGAAGTCGCCGCGCAAGTCGTGCGTCTTTATCGTGCCGCGCTCGACGACGAAGATTTTGCCGCCGATTTTGACGCTTACAAAAAAAATACGCCGAACCTCGGCGCGGGCGTATATCGTTTCAAACAAAGTCGCAATTCCATTGACTAACCGTCAGCTGTCTTCATACGCTCGGACGCGCAACGTCAAGCCGCGACTGTCGCAAATTTTTCGACAGTCAGAAATTTCTTCGGGCGGCGTGACGTGATCTACAACAGTCAGCACGACATGCGGCACAAAATTTTTCATGTGCTCGGCAAAAGTCAACATCGCGTCGAAAGATTTTATTCCGTAAGCGGCGCGAGTGAGCTTGAAATATTTTTCGGCGGTCGCGGCGTTGAGACTGATTGACGCCGTGTCCAGAATATCTTTAAAATCTGCGGCAATCTCCCGTCCGTGATAAAGTTCGCCCAAGCCGTTCGTGTTAAGGCGCGTCGGCATCTGCGGGCGAATTTTTTTTATGTAAGTCAGTAACTCAATCAGCTCGGCCAGCCGAATTGTCGGTTCACCGAAACCGCAAAAGACCGTCTCGCTTATGACAGGCCACGGGGCGGCGTCAAGTTCGGCTTTAACCTCGTCAACGGTCGGCTCGCGTTCCAGCCACAAACTCGACTCAGCCGCCATAGATTTTTTTTGCCGCAAGCAAAAGACACAATCGCAGTTGCATCGATTAGTCAAATTCACGTAGAGACCTCGCGGCGTCGTCGGGTCAAGTCGCAAGCTCTCCTCGAACGGCAGATACTTGCCGCCCGCGTGTGTAGCGTAAACAATCATCAAAATCACCGCTATGCGCCGAGAATCTCCCGCGGGGAGTAAAGGCGCAAATCCTCTCTTTTTTTTTGTTAAGTATGATATAAATCATTCAGGCAATTCGT
>CAMZDU010000260.1 GCA_947305445.1 uncultured Selenomonadales bacterium | reverse complement strand
GTCGAGACGCATTTAATAATAACCGAAGGCGCACAACTGACCATATGCGACGAGACTAACTATGATGTCTTCGAGATTCGACGTTTGGCGGATTGTGTCTACGATGTGAATCAAATGGACGCTTCCATTGCCAGCGGCAGTTTTCTCGTCGACGGCATGATTGTCGTGCCGTGTAGTATGAAGACGTTAGCCGGCATTGCGTCGGGTTATTGCGAAAATCTTTTGCTCAGGGCGGCGGACGTGTGCCTTAAAGAAAATCGCAAACTCCTGCTCGTGCCGCGGGAGATGCCTTTCAGTCGAATTCACCTGCGCAACATGAAGGAGCTGGCCGACTGCGGCGCAATCATCATGCCGCCGGTGATGACGTTCTACAACACGCCGCAGAATTTGCAGGCGCAGATAAATCACATCGTCAACAAAATTTTGCGGCTGTTTAATTTGCCCGACGACATGGTCGAGTGGCGCGGAAAGAACTAATCAGTAATTGCTTTTCTCGCTAAGGCTGATATAATTCAAGCTGTAAATTTTAACCGACAACGGAGGTTGATTAAATGGAGAAATATAATCCGCAATCTGTCGAACAGAAATGGCAAGCGGTCTGGAATGCGCCGAATTACTATCGCACGACGGAAGATTCGACGCGCCCGAAATATTACGCACTGGAGATGTTCCCGTATCCTTCGGGAAATTTGCACATGGGTCACGTGCGCAACTATTCAATCGGCGACGTGGTTGCGCGTTATCGCATGATGGCCGGTTACAACGTCCTGCACCCTATGGGTTTCGACGCCTTCGGCATGCCTGCGGAGAATGCGGCGATTGCTCACGGTGTCAAGCCCGGCGACTGGACTTTTGCGAACATCAAAAACATGACGGCTCAGCAAAAGGCAATGGGCTTGGCTTACGATTGGGAGCGCGAGGTTGAAACTTGCCGCGAAGATTATTACCGCTGGACGCAATGGCTTTTCGAGCTGTTCTATAAACGCGGGCTTGCTTACAAAAAAGAAGCGTCCGTCAACTGGTGCGACACGTGCGGCACGGTGCTTGCAAATGAGCAGGTCATTGACAGCAAATGCTGGCGTTGCGATTCTGAAGTTCACAAAAAAAATTTGGCGCAGTGGTTTTTCAAAATCACCGACTACGCCGACGAACTTTTAGCTGACTTGGACAAACTCACCGGCTGGCCTAATCGCGTCAAAGTCATGCAGGAAAATTGGATTGGACGTTCGGAAGGTCTCGAATTTTTCTTCGACGTGCCCGCTCTCGACGAAAAAATTTCCGTCTACACCACGCGGCCGGATACGTCTTTCGGCGTGACTTTTCTTGCGCTCGCGCCCGAACATCCACTGATTGAAAAAATTTGCGAAATCAGTCCGAAAGCTGACGACGTTAAAAAATTCTGCGAACGTGCCAGAAGTCAGAGCGATATTGAGCGCACAAGCTCTGAATCCGAAAAGGAAGGAATTTTTACCGGCGTCACATGCGTCAATCCTTTCACCGGCGGCGAAGTTCAAATTTGGATAACAAATTACGTCGTCTTCGAGTACGGCACGGGCGCGGTTATGGGCGTTCCCACGCACGACGAGCGCGATTGGATGTTTGCCACGAAATACGGCTTGGATAAAATTTGGGTCATCGACAACCCGAACACGCCGCTTGACTTCGCGAAGATGGACAATGCTTACGTCGATAAAGTTGGTGTGTTGATTAATTCCGGCAAGTTCAGCGGAATGGAAATGCACGCGGCAATGAGCGCGATTATTGATTTTGCTGAGGCTCAAGGTTTCGGCACACGGAAAATTAATTATCGTCTTCGCGACTGGCTGATTAGTCGTCAACGCTACTGGGGCGCACCGATTCCCGTTATCTACTGCGACAAATGCGGCGAAGTTTTAGTTCCCGAAGAAGATTTGCCCGTCAAACTGCCCGACGACGTGGAATTCAAGCAGGGCGCACTTAGTCCGTTGTCGACGAGCAAAAAGTTTAACGAGTGCACTTGCCCGAAATGCGGCGGTCATGCTCACCGCGAGACCGACACGATGGACACGTTCATTTGTTCGAGCTGGTATTACATGCGCTACACCGACCCGCACAACGATAAAAAGCCCTTCGACCGCGATAAAGTCAACTACTGGAGTCCCGTTGACCAATACATCGGCGGAATTGAGCACGCGATTTTACATTTGCTCTACTCCAGATTTTTTACCAAGGTTCTGCGCGACGCCGAGCTTTTGGATTATGACGAACCATTTGCAAATTTGTTGACGCAGGGTATGGTTATCAAAGACGGCGCGAAAATGTCTAAATCTCTTGGCAACGTCGTCAGTCCGGAGGAAATTATTTCGACTTACGGCGCGGACACGGCGCGGCTGTTCATTTTGTTTGCGGCACCGGTTGAACGTGACCTTGATTGGAACGACGAAGGTGTTCAAGGCTCGTTTAGATTTTTAAACCGCGTCTGGAGAATTTTAAACATTTTCGACGACGCAATTAAATCCGGCACTGACGAGCCCGCGCAGAATTTGACGGCGGAAGAAATTAATTTGCGCAGAACTCTTCACAAGACGATAAAAAAAGTCACGGAGGACGTCCGCGACAGATTTGCATTCAACACGGCGATTAGTTCGCTCATGGAACTTGTAAACGCAATGCACGCCTTCCAAGATAAAAAAATTAATCCGAACTTTGCCCGCGAACTTGCCCGCGACTTACTGTTGATGCTTGCGCCGTTCGTGCCGCACATTGCCGCCGAGCTGTGGAGTAAATTTTTCTCCGGCGACGTTCATAAGCAGAGCTGGCCGACCTTCGACGCGGAGGCGATTGTTGAGG
>CAMZDU010000259.1 GCA_947305445.1 uncultured Selenomonadales bacterium | reverse complement strand
CGCGCACTACAGAAAGCTAAACTCGACGCGCAAGATAAAGCCGTTGACTATCTGACAAACTTTTCTCAATCGGTCAACGTAAAGCTGACGGCTGATGAAATTTTCGCCGTTACAAATAACATTATCAATATCAGCGACATTTCAACCGAGTCGGAGGCTTTCGACGACAAAGGCGCAATCGTCTACACCGTCACGTTAAAAGCTTCAATCGACAGCAATGGCATTTACGATTTTCTCATGCGCGACGAAAATCAGAAAGTTGTTATCGTCCGGCAGAATATTTATTTGCGCGAGGTCGTCGCCGCCAACGATGTGCACGTTGCCGACTTGACGGAGCGGTATAACAGCACGGCGTCTTCGTCGGAGAAAAGGCGAATTCGTAAACAATTTGACGCCGCCGACCGTGACTTTTCGGCAAACTTGAAACTTGACGAGGGCAACAAATTTTACTACGAGCAAAATTTTTACGGCGCGATAAGTTTGTATCGCGGTGCTTTGCAACTCAAGCCCGATTGCGTCGAAGCGTATCTCAATCGCGGCGTTGCTTACAATACTCTAGGCAAGCACGAGCGGGCATTGCAAGATTTGGACAAGGCGTTGCAACTCAATCCGAAACTTCATCAGGGCTATTTTTATCGCGGGCTGACTTACAACGATTTGCAACAATACGATCGAGCGATTGCCGATTTCGACAGAGCTTTGACGCTTAAACCGGATTATGAAGCGGCTCTACTCAATCGCGGGCTGACTTACAACGATTCGCAACAGTACGAGCGGGCGATTGAAGATTTCGACAAAGCTTTGCAACTCAATCCGGATTCGGCGGAGGCTTATTACAATCGCGGCGTTGTCCTCAACAATATGGAGCAGTATGAACAGGCATTGGTCGAATACGACCGCGCAATAGAACTCAATCCACAGTTCGTCGCGGCCTATAACAATCGCGGGCTTGTCTATCGCAACCTCGGACAATACAAGGCCGCCTTCGCCGACTATGGCAAAGCTATAGAACTCGTGCCGAATTTTGCCGAGGCCTATCTCAATCGCGGCATTGCTTATTACAGTTTGGAGCAGTTCGAGCCGGCGATTGCCGACCTTAACCGCGCCGTCGAACTCAACCCGAATTTGTCTTTAGCATATCACAATCTCGGCAACTCTTATTTCCGTCTTCAACAATACGATTTGGCGATTCAAAATTACGACAAGGCTGCCGAACTCAATCCCAATTTCGCTGTAACGTTTTACAATCGCGGACTCACTTACGCGCAAGGCTTGACGCAATACGAACCAGCCATTGCCGACTTCGGCAGGGCGATTCAAGTCAATCCGAATTACACCGACGCCTACATCAACCGCGGCATTTCTTACGCGATGATCGGTGATTTCAAACAGGCACTTGCCGACGCAAACAAAGTTATCGAACTCGATGCAAATTATGCGTCGGCTTATCAACTTCGCGGCATTTGCTATCAGAAACTCGGTGACAACGCAAAAGCGCAAGCTGACTTCGCGAAAGCAAAACAGCTCGGCTACACTGACTGACAAAATTTTTCGCGGGGAGATGATTTTATGAACGGTTCAAAATTTTTCCGACGAATTCTGATGACGTTTCTAACCGTGACAATTTTGTTGACGGCTACAATCGTCGGCGCGGCTATTCAAATTTTTGAAGGCACCGGTCAATACATCATGAGCGACGACGGAGATCGCACCTTCGGCCAAAAACGTGCTCGGCAACGCGCCGAACGTGACGCTCAGAAAAAAGCCGGCATCGCGCTGAAAACTTTTTCGCGCTCCATTAACTCCGAGCTGACTGACGAGGAAATTTCCGCCGTCACCAACAACATCATCAAAGTTTCTGACGTCAAAATTGTACCCGTGCCCTTCGAGGCGGAAGGTGAAGCCGGGCTAATGTATCGTGCGACGCTCAAAGCCTCAATCGACACTGACGGCATTTACGATTGGATTAAACGCGACAACAAAGAAAAAGTTACAATCATTCAACAGAACGATCAGTTACAAGCGGCTATTCAACAGAACGATGAACTTGTCGAAGACTTGAAGGAGCAGTATAAACGCGCCACCACTCAAGCTGAAAAAGATAGAATCCGCAAGCAGATGAATCAAGCCGACCGTGACTTCTTGGCCAACGAGAAAAATGAAGAAGGTTTGAAACTTTATTACGCCAAAGATTATCACGGTGCGATTAAACTTTACAACGAATCGATTCAGCTTAAGCCCGACTGGAGCTGGCCGTATAACAATCGCGGCAATGCTTATAAAGATTTAGGACAAAAAGAGCGAGCGATTCAAGATTACAACAAAGCGATTCAACTCAATCCGAATTATATAGATGCGTACAACAATCGCGGCAATGCTTATTATTATTTAGAACAATACGAGCGCGCGATTCAAGATTACGACAAAGCTATTCAACTCAATCCGAATTATGATAAGGCGTACTACAATCGCGGCAATGCTTACTCTGATTTAGGACAAAAAGAGCGAGCTATTCAAGATTATAACAAAGCTATTCAACTCAATCCGAATGATGCAGAGGCGTACAACAATCGCGGAAATGCTTACTCTGATTTAGGACAAAACGAGCGAGCTATTCAAGATTACAATAAAGCAATAGAAATTAATCCAAATTTTGCAGAGGCGTACAACAATCGCGGACTTGCTTATGATGATTTAGGACAAAAAGAGCGAGCAATTCAAGATTATTCCAAAGCAATAGAAATTAATCCGAATTATGATAAGGCGTACAACAATCGTAGCATTGCCTATAGTAATTTGAAACAATATGAAAAAGCCATTGCAGATAAGACAAAAGTAAT
>CAMZDU010000258.1 GCA_947305445.1 uncultured Selenomonadales bacterium | reverse complement strand
ACTCGGCAGCTTTGGCGTAAATCTTGTACATGGAAAAACTCGGTTGCGGAAAGATGACGCGCTTGCCCGCGCCGCCGAAGGCGTGAAAAACTTTTTCGATAATCTCACTCGACCCGCCGCCAAGTAAAATCTGCGACGTGTCGACCGAAAAATTTTTTGCTATCTGCGCAACCAGCGAGTGATATTCCTCGTTAGGATAACGATTGAACGCAATCGACGCCAAACGATTCAGCACGCGCTCTTCCACAAGCGGCGGAAGGTTCATCGTCGATTCGTTCGCGTTGACTTTGATGCGGTAACTTTTTTCAACGCCGTCATAAGAAGGCATTTGGTCGAGTTCGTTACGATAAGTCAGCATGTGCAAAACCTCTTCAAAAAATTTTTTGCCGTGATTATATCAGCCGACGAAAAATTTTGCACAAAAAAAATTGCCGAGCAAAAAATTTATTTAAGCATCGCGGAAAGTCGTGGTTGTCGCACTTATTCACGAGAAATTTTCAAAACTTATATACTGCTGATTGTTCATTGAATTGCGAAAAAATTTGTCGAAGCAATCTATTAATGATATAATAAGCGCGACTTTTTCTGAAAGGGGGCTATTTCTTGCCAAGACAACGGACTTTACGGAATAAAATTTCCTGCGTCGGCGTCGGGCTTCATTCGGGCAAAAAAGTTCTACTTGAGCTTAAACCCAGCGACGTTGACGGCGGGATAATTTTTTTACGAACAGATTTGCCGGCCGCTCCAAAAATTCACGCGACTGCCGCGAACGTGACGGCGACCGTGCGGGCGACGACGCTTGAAGAAAACGGCGCGAAAGTTTTCACGATTGAACATTTGATGAGCGCATTGAACGCCTGCCGAATCGACAACTGCGAGATTGAAATTTCTGCGGAAGAGCCGCCCGTCCTCGGCGGCAACTCCATTGACTTCTTTCGCATGATTCAATCGGCGGGCGTAGTCGAACAGTCGGCGGAGAGGAAAGTTATCGCGCTCGACAAAATTTATCGCGTGGACGACGACGACGGCAAGCGATTTGTAATGGCATTGCCCTATGACGGTTTTCGCGTCAGTTTCGTCTCGGTCAATCCGCACCCGCTGATTGGAATTCAATACGCCGACTTTGAGATAACCGAAGACATTTACGAGCGGGAAATTGCGCCGGCTCGAACCATTGCCTACGAGAAGGAGATTGACGCGTTGCGCTCTATGGGGCTTGGACTCGGCGGCACGATTGAAAACGTCATTGTATATAACGACGACGGCTGGTTAAACGAACTCAATTATCCCGACGAACTCGTCCGCCACAAAATTTTGGACGTTATCGGCGACATGCGGCTTGCGGGCATTTTTAATTGTCATATCGTGGCGGCGGCGTCGGGGCACGCATTGAACACACGGCTCGCAAAAAATATTTACGCGCACGCTTTATCAATTAGGAATTAGGAATCGTTGCAATTAGGAGTTAGAAATGAGGAATTGTTTGTGTTGTGATTTCAACCACCGTATCATTTCTAATTTCTAATTCCTCATTCCTAATTGACGAAGTTCCTAATTCCAAATTACTAATTGAAAAAAGGAGCGATACAGATGGTATTGGAAATTGAAGACATCATGAAGATTTTGCCG
Source organism: uncultured Selenomonadales bacterium (assembly GCA_947305445.1). Lineage (GTDB taxonomy): Bacteria > Bacillota > Negativicutes > Selenomonadales > Selenomonadaceae > Quinella. The sequence goes on along the minus strand of CAMZDU010000258.1, from coordinate 1,211 downwards.
CACCGTCCGCCGATGCTCTTGGTGGACAGAATTTTAGAAATCGACCCGTTCAAATCGGCGACCGGCTTGAAAAATATAACCATGAATGAACCGCAGTTTGCCGGACATTTTCCCGGCCATCCGATAATGCCCGGCGTGTTGCAACTCGAAGCAATGGCACAAGTCGGCGGCGTGGCCATGCTCTATCCCGACGAGCACCGCGGAAAAATCGCGCTCTTCGGTGCCATGGACAACATTAAATTTAAAAAAATGGTCGTGCCCGGCGACACGCTTATCACCAAAGCGGAAATTGTCAAGGTGCGCGGACTTTTCGGCGTGCTTCATACCGACGGCTATGTTGACGACAAACTCGTTGCTGTTGCCGACTTCACATTCGTGCTCAAAGGACGAGACGAACTGTAATTCCATGCGCATTGAATTGCGTATTGCTTTGGGAGTAAATGGACATGATAAAACTTGAAAGCAACGACGAATTGTTCACGGACACAGCTCCGCTGATTCACCCAAACGCGGTCGTCTCCAAAAGCGCACGGCTCGGCCAAAACGTCACAATCGGTCCTTACTGCGTTATAGGCGACGACGTGGAAATCGGCGACGGCTCCGTCATAGGACCGCATGCGGTAATCGAACGTTGGACAAGTCTCGGTAAAGACTGCCGCGTTTATCAATTCGCTTCGGTTGGTGCCGCGCCGCAGGATTTGAAGTTCAAAGGCGAACGCAGTTATACCGTTATCGGCGACAGGACGACAATTCGCGAAGGCGCAACGGTTCATCGGGCAACCGGCGAAGGCAACGAGACGCGTATCGGCAACGACTGCCTGCTTATGGCTTATATTCACGTGGCACACAACTGCACGCTCGGCAATCACGTCATAATGAGCAATCTGGCAAGTTGCGCGGGGCACGCCATCGTTGAAGATCGCGTGGTTATCGGCGGCATGGCCGGTGTTCATCAATTCGTTAAAATCGGTCGCAATGCAATGGTCGGCGGCATGAGTAAACTTGTGCAGGACGTTGTTCCCTATACAATCGTCGACGGCCACCCCGCCAAAGTCGTCGGCCTCAACAACGTCGGAATCTCGCGGGCGGGCATTCCCCTTGAAAGTCGCCGCCTAATTAAAAAGGCGTATAAAATTTTATATCGGTCGGGTTTGAGTTTGCCGGAGGCTATCGCCGTCATTGAGCAGGAGGTTGACTCTTGCGAGGAGGTC
>CAMZDU010000257.1 GCA_947305445.1 uncultured Selenomonadales bacterium | reverse complement strand
ATTGCGGATTGCCCCAAAGTTGACCGGGTGCGCTGAAATAATCGGGCGGAACTCCCGCGACTTTTTCGGGGTGACCTTCCTCGTCGAGCTGAAATTCCTGCTGATTGGCCCAAGCGTCCGCGCTGTCGGCGGAAACGAAAATCGGCATGTCGCCCATAATCTGAATCCCGCGTTCGAGCGCGTAGTTGTGAAGTTTTTGCCACTGCTGCTCGAAAATAAATTGTTCAAACTCGACAAACAAGATCTCGTCGGCAAGTTCCTTGCGCCACGCGGCGAGAACTTTTTTGTCGCGCTGTTTAATCTGAACGTCCCATTCAATCCAGTAAACGCCGTTGTGACGTTTCTTGATTGCGGCAAAGAGCGCGTAATCCTCCAGCCAATATTTTTGAGCCGAGCAAAAAGTTTTAAAATCGGCAGCAAGTTTGGCGTCGGTTTTCAGGCGCGACTTGAAGTTGTCGAAGGCTTTGGCAAGCGCGGCGTCTTTGAGCTTGCCGACGGCCTCGAAGTCGACAAATTTTGCTTTGCCGAGCTTGAGCGGAACTTTTATATCAGATTCATCAAGCAAACCGTCCGCAATGAGTGCGTCGATTGAAATCATCATGGGGTTGCCCGCGAACGCCGACGGCGATTGATAAGGCGAATAACCGTAGCCGACGGGATTTAGCGGCAAAATTTGCCAGATAGATTGTCCCGCCGCTTTGAGGTAGTCGACGAACTCGAAAGCCTCCTTACCCAGGTCGCCGATACCGTATTTCGACGGCAGGCACGTCGGGTGAAGCAAAATTCCCGCGCGGCGGTCGTAATTTTGCTGTTGCGGCACATGGTGGAGCAACAAGCCTTCCAATGCCTCCAGCTTAAAGGTAACGCGTCCGCGAGTAACGGGAAATTTTTTCTTCGGGTTGTCCTCGTCGAAGGCGTCGACAAACGCACCGTTGGCGAAGTCGCTCACGTCGAAGGAAACTTCCTTGCCGCGATAACGCGAACGATTGAACGCGACGAGATAAATATCATTGTTCGCCTCGTGGCCGAAAACGTCATGGCCATTGCGAATTATGCGGGCATAGGCGACAATGTCACCTTTTGACGGCATGGGTATAAGCTCACCGGTTTGCAGAACAATTTTTTCGTTGCGGAGCGCGATAAATTTTTTGTAAGTCGCAAGAAGTTCTTGGTCGCCGCCGCCCCACGGATACGGCCGACGATTGGTCGGGTCTTTGAAGCCCTGCATGCCGACTTCGTCGCCGTAATAAATGCACGGCACGCCAGGATAAGTCATCTGCCACAGAGCCGCCATTTTGAGTCGTGCCTTGCCGAGTTTTTCCGCCGCCTCGTCCAGACGGAATTTCGACTGCTCCACGGCCGGCATTTGGTCGTAGTAGGGAGCCTCGCCGAAAACCGTGACGGGTCTCATAATATCGTGGCTGGCAATCAAATTCATCATCGCGTAAAAATTTTCTTTCGGATAATTTTCGCGCAAACTTTCCATGCGCCGCATACACAGTTCGCCGTCAATCGCGCCGAGAATAAAGTCGAAGATATGCGCCCTCAACGGATAGTTCATCGCCGAATCCATTTCGTAGCCGCACAGATATTGACGCTGGACGCCGTAAGCAATTTTATTTGACGCGTCCTCCCAGACTTCGCCAATCATCACGGCATCGGGATTAATTTTTTTCAGCTCGGCAAAAAATAATCTTGAAAACTCCGCCGGCAACTCGTCGATAACGTCAAGCCGCCAACCGCTTATTCCTTCGCGCATCCAGTGTTTAAGCACGCTGTCTTTGCCGCGAATGATGAAATCCATGTAACTGGGCGTCGTCTCCCGAACATTTGGCAACGTGTGAAAATTCCACCAGCTGTCGTAGTCGTTGGGATAATTTCTGAAGTCGTACCACTCGTAATAAGGCGAGTCTTTGGATTGATACGCGCCGATGGTATCATACTTGCCCTTACGGTTGAAGTAACGGCTGTTGGAGCCCGTGTGACTGAACACACCGTCAATTATTATGCGAATGCCCTTCGACTTGGCAACGTCGATTAAATGTTTGAAGTCTTCGTTCGTGCCGAGTATCGGATCAATTTTATGATAGTCGCCGGTATCGTAGTGATGATTGCTCTCCGACTCGAACACGGGATTAAAATAAATCGCGCTGATTCCCAGCTCTTTTAGGTAGTCAAGCTTCTTCTCCACGCCGCGCAGATTTCCGCCGAAAAAATCGTAAGCGATAATCTCTTTGCTGTCGACATCTTTGAAGTAAATCGGATCGTCGCTCCAGCTTGCGTGAAAGACCGCGCCTTCCTTCTCGACAATTTCGTTGCCGTCGCGATAAAATCTGTCGGGGAAAATTTGATACATCACCGCGTGCTTGAACCAGTCGGGAGTTTTCGCGCCGCGCTGATAGACCGTTATCTGAAATGCGGGCGGCTGATGATCATACAGTTCGCCGACGCCGCCCAAAAGTTCAGGATTGTTACCATAGTAGTAAGTTCGTCCGCCGGTGACGATTATGAAATAATACCACAGCAAGCCGCCTTGGTCGGGCATCTTCACGGTCAGCGAGTAAAATTTTTCTTCGAATTTGTCGCCGTCGCGTGTTGAAAGATTCGACCACTTTTCGCCCGCACCCTCCGTCCACGTGTGCAGAAGAACTTGCTTGATAACAGCGTCGGTTTTAATGCTGATGCCCAGGCGCAGGCTTGAACCGGCTTCGGCCGCGCCGACTGTCGAGCGATAGTAAATGTTCTGCGAATTGTGCAGGACGTTTTTTTTGTCAATCATGTCAATCACTGCTACTTAAAACATAGACAAAAGTCCATGCTAAGATGTTTTGGATGAATCT
>CAMZDU010000256.1 GCA_947305445.1 uncultured Selenomonadales bacterium | reverse complement strand
CTTTAAGTCGACAAGCTCGCAAAAAAGTTCGGCAATGTGTCGCGGAGTAAGGACGACGCCCAAGCTTTGTCCGTCGCCACCGCTGTAGCTGATGAATTCGCCGTGGAACCTGCCGAGATAATCTTCCGCCGAATTGTTTACAACCGCGTCGAAAATATTTTTGGCAATAAACTCCGTGAAAAATTTTAGCGGCGTCTTCTCCAGCGCACGATTGACAACGCTTAGAATCGGGCGGTCTTTAATCAGTCGGAACTGACTAAGGACGCGTTCCTTTTTAACTTCGGGGCGAACGTTGGCGCGTGTCAAATGATTTTTGACGTGCTCGAAAATTTTTTCGCCGTCGGTGTGAATTTTGTCGCCGGTGAGCTGTCGCGTGTCGAATCCGTAACGGCTTTCAGCCAGCGCAAGCAAAATTGCCGACACGACAAGCGGCTTCTCGTCCTCGCCGAGCTGGCCATAATTGCGCAGGTGTTCGTGGAGCGATTCGGCTTGACGGAGAATTTTTTTCAGCTCGACTTCTTCGGGCGGCACCTCGCCCAAAACCATGCGTCGCCAGTAAGCGTTAATGTTCTCCGCCGTAAAATTTTTGAACGTGTCGACTTCGGGCAGTTCGGTAATATTTTTCTGCTCGTCAATAAAAATCGGCTTGATGATGTGATGCTTGCGGTCGCCGGCGTTGCCGAAGGCGAAAATTTTTTTGTAGTGCGTGCCGTCAAGAATTTTATACGCGTAAAAAAGTGCGCCGTTAAGAGCGTAATTTTGCGTGGCGTTGACGGTCTGAGAAATTTCGCCGTCATCACGCAGGACAAGCTTAAGGCGGTCGTTTTTATCCTCCATTACCAGCACGAAATCTTTAACAAGCGCGATGTGGTCGGGGTAGCCCGCCCTGCCAGTTTGATTCTTAGAGGCGGTCTTCAATGCGCCGTCAATCTCGATATTGTGACTGCTCTGCGTGTCGGAAAAAATTTCGACAGCTACCAGCCGATTTTGTATGTAGTTGGTAAAATCTGCTTCGGATCTCATATTCTCGCCTCCCGCGCCGATTGTAAAAAAAATTTCCGTCCGTGTCGAGAGACAGTCAGTTCTCACAGAAAATTTTTCAGCGCGGCGAGCAGTCGCAAATTTTCCTCACGCGAACGAATGGCCGAGCGCAGATACGAGCCGTCAAGTCCGACGAAGTTCGCGCAACTTCGTAGCAAAATTTTCTCCCGCCGCAAGTCGCGCAAAATTTTTTCGGCGAGCGCGGGTGTCGCGAGTTTAAACAATACAAAATTCATCGTCGGCGGAAAAATTTTCACGCCGCGCAGAGCAGTCAGTTGTTCGACAAAAAATTTTCGTTCGGCCGCGAGCCATTCACGTGTTCGCCGCAAAAAATCTTCGTCGGCCAGTGCCGCAACGCCCGCTTTTTGCGCTAAGAAGTTCACGTTCCAAACGTCCTTTGACAGGTTGAGTTGCCGAGCAAAATTTTCTTCGACGACCGCAAAGCCGAGCCTCAAGCCCGGTATCGCGAAGACCTTTGTCAGCGACTGCACCACCGAAATTTTTTCCGAGACGAATTTTTTCAGCGACGATGCGTCAATAAAATCTATAAACGACTCATCGACGACGACGCTTGAGACTTCGGCGAGCCGCAAAATTTTTTCCGGCGCAAGCAAATTTCCCGTCGGGTTGTTCGGCCTGCCGAGGATTACGCAGTCGGCGGGCGTCAACTCCGCAAGCAAGCTGTCCGTATCGAGCGCGAAGTTGTCCGCCGCGCTCGTTACGAAAAATTTTACGTCGCAACCGGCCGCACGCGCCGCCCGTTCGTATTCGGCGAAACTCGGCACGGGAATCACGACGCGAGGCGGACGCGTTACGTTGAAGTACAGATAAAAAAATTCCGCCGCGCCGTTGAGCAAGACTAAATTTTTTTCCGGCACGTCGTAGCGTTCGGCCAGAGCGCGTTTGAGTTCGGCGGCATTGGGATCGGGATAATTTACCACGCCGCGCAAATTTTCCGTCAACGCGTGCAAAATTTTGTTCGACAGGGCGAGCGGATTAATGTTCGCGCTGAAGTCGAGCCAATCGCTCAAAACTTTGCCCGCCGCGTCGTAGACTTGTCCGCCGTGTTCGTAACGTTCCATTCCTAACTCCTAGGGTGTGTTGGTAAAATCAAGCAAACAAAAAAACATAAGCAATTCTCTGATAAAATAAGTTTGAAAGTCGAGGAATGCTTATGTCAAACTTATTTTATCACCTAACAGACAGTCAGTGGAAGAAGATAGAATTTTTCTTTCCGACAAGAAAAAGAAGAGGACGTCCGCCGCTCAATCCTCGTATCGTCTTCAACGCCATATTGTGGCTTCTCAAAAGTGGCGCACGTTGGCGAGATGGTAATTGGAACAGTGTTTATCACAAATTCCGCCAATGGATTCGAGTCGGTCTTTTTGAAAAAATCTTACGAGTTTTGAATTTTGCTACGAAAAAATATATGCTCGTTCAAATTGATTCAACGTTTTGCAAAGTCCATAAACATGGACTCGGTGCTCACAAAAGAAACGGAAAGCAAGCGATAGGAAAATCACGTGGCGGGTATACCACCAAAATACACGCTCTCGTTAACGAATATTTTCAACTTATTGGAGTGATTTTAACCGGCGGACAAATTCATGACAGTGAACCGGCTCTTGAATTGTTTGAAGGAATCGAATTGACGGGTAAAAAAGTTCTTGCAGATAAAGCTTTCGGCTCCGAAAAGATTCGTGACTATCTTGCCGGTCATGGCGCGATTGTTTACATCCCCGACAAAAGTAATGCTGTCATAAAACATGATTTCGATGCTCAACTTTACAAACAACGTAAACGTTGGGCAGTG
>CAMZDU010000255.1 GCA_947305445.1 uncultured Selenomonadales bacterium | reverse complement strand
CGGCATACGAGATCTTAAGCCGTGACTGAGTTCAGACGTGTGCTCTTCCGATCTCAGCTCAAAAACAAATTTTTGGAGCTGGACGGCATTGGCTCGATTTTAGCCGGCGGCGTGCTCATGGTTGGCTTAAGAAAGTTGCTGAACATGGGCTTGCGCGTCAAGTCGGCATTAGGCGAAATTATGAAATTGGGCGCGACGTCGGCACCGCCGCCCGCCAAGGGGTTGCCGGCGTCAAGTGTCGGCACGATGAACGTCAAAGCGGGCGTCGTGAACTTGAGCGGCTCCGTTAAAGGCGGCACAGCGGCTCCCTCTTCGAAAACACCGCCGCCGGCAGTACCGCCAAAACCGACCGCCGCACCTGTACCGCCAAAGCCGACTGCACCATCACCGCCGCCGGCACCCGTTGCCGGTCGATTTGCGGGCATGAGGGGTGCGGCCGGAACCGGCGCGGCCTTCGCGGCTCTATTCGGCGTGTTCGACTTCATGTCAGCGCGTTCAATGGGGCAATCGGACGTTCGCGGCGTCGACGAACAAATTTCAGAACAGAAACGCATTTATCAGGAATTGCGCGACAACGGTGCCTCGCAAGACCAACTAAACCGTCAAGTGAGCGCGATTCGTGATTTGGAGACTTCGCGCAACGACATCATAAAGCAGACCGGCGACGCCGAGCGATTGGCTTTGGCCGGCGCGACCGGCTCCGTGGCGGGCGCGGCATTGGGCGCGGCAATCGGTTCACTTGCCGGGCCGTTGGGTGCAATGTTCGGCGGCATGGTCGGCGGCGCAATCGGCCAGAACGTCGGTGAAAGTTTCGGGCAAATGGGCAACGAACGCCAAGACACGACGCCTAAAGCTGACTTCTGGGGTTTGCGCTCGGCCGAGCAACCGCCTTCAATGGGCGAGTTTCGCCGTCAACAGGAGACGACGATTACTCCGCCGCGTGCAAGCGTGGGCGAGTTTCGCAAAGTCAACGACGAATACTCCAAAGCAATCACGAAACAGACGACGGCCACTGCCGAGCAAATCAAACGTTTTGACGCCTACGACAAATATTTGAAACAGCAAACGGGCTCGACGCTTTTTGCCGACGCCAACCGCGACGCCGCGTTTGATTTTTATCGCAACAAAGCCGCAAACCTAAAGCCGCCCGAAATGCCCGAATTCGACTTTAGCTCGTTCTTCGACGGTTTATTTGGCGTCAAACGAGCGGCGGCCGCTGAACTCAATCCCGAACAACTTGCCCAGCAAGCGGCCATGGAGCGCGGCGAAACGATTCAACCGACAATGCCCGACACGCCCGAATTGGGCGTGAGCATACTAGACGGGCTTTACGCGCAACTAGACGGCGTGGGCGAATTCTTCGCGACGCTCGGCGAAACGATTCAGGCGGGCTTTACGTCGGCACTTGAAGGCGCGAGCGAAACCCTTTCGACTTTCGGTTTGACGATTCAGGAAGGTTTTACTTCGGCGTTTACGGGTGTGGGCGAAGTGTTCAGCGGCTTAAGCGAACAAATCAGCACGGGGCTGGCCACGGCGCAAGCCAGCGCGGACGCGTCACTTGCCGCAATCAAGGCCAGTTTCGACAGCGGCTTGCAAGCGATTCAAAGCGCGTGGGGTGCGTTGCCCGGATTCTTCGACGGCGTGTTCAGCGGTTTAGGCGGCGCGGCAAGCGCGGCCGGTAGCGCGATTATGGCGGGCTTAACGTCGGTGATTGGCGCGGTTATCGGCGCGTGGCAAAGTGCGGCCGCCACTATCAGCGGGATTATCGCCGGCATTGCCTCGGCCGCCGCCGGCGTCGGCTCACTCGTGCCCAGCTTCGGCTCCAACTACAAAGGTACCGCCCGTTTCGAAGGCGGATTCACCGAAGTCAACGAACACGGCGGAGAGCTTATGATTTTGCCCAGCGGCACCAAAATTTATCCGCACGCCACGACTAAAGCTCTGTTGCGCGAGGAAATTGCGCGGCGCATGAACGAACAGGACGGCTTCGCCGATTTGGGCATTAGTCAGATTAATTTTCCCGCGCCTGAAGAAAATTTCGACGCGCCGGACGCTTTGCCGATTCCGCAGATGAAATTTCCGACTGCTACCGATAATTCCGACCGTTCAACTTCAAACGTCGACAACTCTTCGCAAAACGTCAGCGTCAATTTCGGCGGCGTCAACATAACAAGCGGCATGGACTTCGACGAATTCTTGCACGAGCTACAGAAACTTTTCGGCGGCGCGGTCAATAACTCGATTCAGTTTTAAAAAAGGGGGCATGGCTTGTGATATTGCGACCAATCGACGAGTCGCCGACCGAGCAAGAAATGTGGCTGGGGCTTATCGCGGCCGTGCTCGGCATTCGCGAACGTCGCAAGGTGATTTTGAAAGTCGACGCCGACACGCTGACTTTGCCCGTCACCCCTTGGAAATATTTCGTCCAGACCGGACAGCTTAACAAAGTTTATGACATACTCGACACCGGAGAGGCTCTCGTCTTCGGCAATGCGAAGTTAAAAAAGCTCAAGTTCAGTTGTTTTTTCCCCGCGCTCTTTCACGGCTATCCGTTTATCGTCGGCGACCGACTGGAGCCGAGCGCGTGCATTGAACTTATCGAGAAGTGGAAAGAGGCCAAGTCGCCGGTGCGTGTGATTATCACCGACTCGCCCGTTAACTTGATGATGTCGATTATGACTTTCGACTACAAAGAAAAAGACGGCACGCGGGACGTTGATTACACGTTGAGTTTCACCGGGTACCGTGACTTGAATGTTCCGGCCGCCAATAATCCGCGGGAAATTGACGACCTGACAAATTTGCGCGGACGACCCGACGCCGAGCTTAGCAAGTACAAAACCGATGATTGGTGCATGAACATGAGCCTT
>CAMZDU010000254.1 GCA_947305445.1 uncultured Selenomonadales bacterium | reverse complement strand
CCGAACGCGAAATGATTGAGGTTGCCCTACGACAAATTCAGCGGCTCGAAGCTCGCATCAACGAATTGGAGCAGGAACTTGCCGCCGCCCGCGCCGAAATTTCCGCCGAAGCCCTTCGCACGTCGTCAATCGAAGTGTCGCTGTCTGATAAGGTTGACTTGGTTAAGCGGAACGGCGATTACGACCGCCAAAATAAAAATGGAGAGTCTAACAAAAAAAAATGAACTAAGCGACCAATTCTAACTTTTGCCGAAAAATTTCTTGAAGTTAAAAATCCGAGAAATTTTTTTTATCAAAAAGTGATTTCCGTGGCGCACCGCAAGAAAAAACTTGCAAACGCCGTGATTTTTGTTTACAATATGCCGCGAAGTTACATCAGAATTTTTTGGAGGTTGTCGGTTGCAAGATTACGATTCTCCCTGCATGTTCGGGGAACGATTAACACCTACACAGCTTAGTTGAAAGAGTGGGCTTGCGTCCACTCTTTCACGTTGTATGGCAAAATTTTCGGGGGTGAGCGATTGAGCAAAGTTGAAACTCATGTTGAACAGTTGATGGCCGAAATTTTAGCGGGCACGGATTATGAACTTGTCGACGTCGAATATGTCAAAGAGCGCGACTGGTATCTGCGCGTGTTCGTCGACAAGCCTGGCGGTATCGATTTGGACGATTGTCAAACTCTCAGCGAGCAATTAAGCCCGCGGCTTGACGAATCCGACGTAATTGTCGGCGCGTACATTTTGGAAGTCTCCTCGCCAGGCATTGACCGCATTTTGAAAAAAGACCGCGATTTCGTCCGCGAGGCGGGCAAACTCGTCGACGTGACGCTTTACGCGCCGCTTGACGGCAAAAAATCTTTCGTCGGTGAGTTGCAGGGGCGCGACGAAAATTTTTTGCACATTAAAGACTTTGCGCCGTTGCCACGTGACAAAATCGCGCAAGTTCGTTTGCATATAGAATTTTAGCGTCAAACATGACGCTCGATATCTTTTACGGGAGGAAGAATTTACTTGGCAGGAAGACGTAAAAAACAAGAACCCGGTTTGCTCGACGCACTCAAAGATTTGTGCGCCGAAAAAGAAATTGAACCCGATATTTTAATTGCGGCCGTCGAGTCCGCACTCAAAGCCGCCTACAAAAAAAATTTCAACCAGGACGAGGACACCTTTGAAGTCGTCATCGACCGTGACAAGGGCACTTTTCATGTCTATTCGTTGAGAATTCCCGTCGACGTCGTCGAAGACCCCAACACAGAAATTTCCATGGACGATGTCGAAAAAAATAATTACACCGTCAGCGACGAAGATGGTTTGATTCGTATCGAAGTCACGCCAAAAGATTTCGGGCGAATTGCCGCGCAGACCGCTAAACAAATCGTCGTGCAAAAATTGCGTGAGGCCGAACGCGTCGTTATCTACGACGAATTCACAAATCGAGACAGCGATCTGGTCAAGGGCAAAATCGTTCGCATTGAGGACGAAAATCTGATTGTCGAAGTCGGCAAGACGGAAGCCATACTCGTTCCCAGCGAACAAGCCCCCGGCGACGCCTACAATATCGGCGACATGGTTCGCGCTTACATTGTCGAAGTCAAAAAGGGCGGCAAAGGTCCGCAGGTTTATCTTTCGCGGACGCACCCGAATTTTTTGCGGCGGCTTATGGAACTTGAAGTTCCCGAAATTCAAGAAGGTATAATCGAAATACGCGGCGTCACTCGCGAAGCCGGCTCGCGTTCAAAAATTGCTGTCTACTCCAAAGATTCCGGCGTCGAAGCGGTCGGCTCGTGCATTGGTCAGCGTGGCACACGCATCCAGCCCGTGCTTGACGAACTGGGCGAAGAGAAACTCGACATTGTAGAATGGAGCCCGAAGGCCGGCGTTTACATTGCCAACGCACTCAGCCCGTCGAAAGTTATCAGCGTGGCACTTGCCGACGACGACAAAAATTGTCGCGTGGTAGTCCCCGACAATCAACTTAGCTTGGCAATCGGCAAGGAAGGTCAGAACGCTCGACTTGCCGCCAAACTCACCGGCTGGAAGATTGACATAAAAAGTCTCCGTCAGGCCAAGAGCGACCCGTTGCCCGATTACATGCACGAAGTCGACATCGCGGAAGCAATGGCCGTAGTCAAGCCGCGCCAGAAAAAAACCAAGAAGTCGGCCACTGCTTGACGGCGGAGGCAACGCGTTATGTCCAAGAGCAGAACCGCCAACGGTACCGCGATTAAGCAAATTGAGATGCGCCGCTGTGTCGTCTGTCGACAAGTCCGTCACAAGTCCGAGCTGTTGCGCGTCGTCAAAACTTCGAGCGGTGATATTTCATTCGACGCAACGGGCAAAGCTTCCGGCCGCGGAGCATACGTCTGCAAGTCGCCCGAATGCGTACAGATACTCCAAAAGCGTCGGAACTTCGACAAAGTTTTCAAAAGCAGAATTTCCGACGAACTTTACGATATTGTAAAGGAGACAGTCCTCATGTAAACAAAATTTCCAACGGGGGTGGATCTATGTCAAAACCGATTAAGTATAGAATCTATGACATGGCGAACGAATTCAATCAAGATGTGCAGGTCATCATCGATTTCCTTAACAAGCGCAAGGTCAAAGTTAAAAACCGTTTCACCGGCGTAGAGGCTGAAGCTTACGAGATGGTCAAGGCAGCATTCGGCAGACGGACAAAACCTAAGGCTGAAGAGCCCGCACCGCAACCTGCGCCGCAACCGCAACCTAAGCCTCAACCGCAGGCAACGCCCGTTAAGGCTCAACATAAGCCGCAAACTGCGACGGTCAAGGATAAACCGCAACAAGCTCAACCTCAACAACAACAGCGACAACCTAAGCCGCAAACTGCACCAGTTAAAGATAAGCCTC
>CAMZDU010000253.1 GCA_947305445.1 uncultured Selenomonadales bacterium | reverse complement strand
CCGCGTTGTAATCAATTACGCCAGCCACGTCGAGTGACAAGCCCTGCTTAAGAATTGGTGACGTAATGTTAAACAGTGTTTCTATCTGCTTTGTGGTAATGCTTGGAATAAGTGTCGGAAGCAGCGATTTGAGCTGTTCGAGCAGTTCGGCAGTGCCTTCGGCGAACGACAGCTTTGCCCCAACGGTGTCCGGTGCAGTAAATTTTGCGGTGCCTGTGCTGTCGAAAGTCAACGTCGCGCCTGCGGAGGGAACAGTCAATTCGACGTTGAATGGCACGAAGTTCAGCAACTTACCACCAACGCCGATTTTGCCCTGCGGCAATGTCAATCCCGACGCCGAGTAAGACGGATTGCCCGACGTGTAATTAATTGACGTGTTGCCGTAGCCGACATTAAGTAGGCCGGTTCCGGCTGTGCAGGTGAAGCCAAACGCCGTGCTACCGTCGAAGGTAATTTCGGGCGAGTCTGTTACGCCGCTCAAAGTTGCGACGACCTCGCCTGAAGTGATGCCCGTGACTTTGGTTGCCTCGTAGCTGCCTTCATTTTCAGTCGTTGTCGCTTTGAGAACTGCGCCGCTTGTGCTCGCCTTGTAGTCGACGCCGTTAAGCGCGTAGGTTTCGTTCGCCGACAACGTGACTTGTCCGTCCGTTACCGGGGCGAATCTTTGAAGGTCGAAAACAAAGTTCATACAATCATCTCCACTTACTTTAAAACTAAGAACCAGTGTTCTAAAAAATCATAAGCATGTTTAATTGTAACTTCAATTAATTTGGAAGTCAATTTAATTTCATATTAGAGCGATAGTTAAATTTTTCGCAGCGGCAGGAAATTTTTTTCGGCAACAGAATCAATCAGCAGAAAATTTTTTGGACAGGTGATCCTTTTGAACAAGCTTAAACAACTTTTGCGGAAGGCGCGAAATATTTTTATCGGACTGGTCTTGCTGACAATCTTAATCGTCGGAGCGTTCGTCGCGGCGATAAAATTCGACGTGCTCACCACCGAAGACGTCGCCATGTTAAACGAGGAGCTTGGACTTTATCGACTGCCCTTCGTCGGCAACGGCAGATATTTCGAGGTGCCCGAAGGCGTGGAGTGGCCGCCGCCGCCCGAACCTGAATCCGAGCCGGAACCCGAAGCTCAGCCGGAACCCGAACCCGTCGTCGAACAAAAACCCAAACGCAACGACAAACCCGCCGAAGTAAAAATCGACCGCCGCGCAATCGAAGAGCAACGTGCTCAACGCGAGGCCGAAGAGAAAAAACGCGTCGCACGTCTTGCCAAAATTTACGAGAACATGAAACCCGAAGCCGCCGCCGACGCGCTTATCAACGTCGACTGGGACACAACTGTTCTTATCCTCCAGCGCATGAGCGAAGATTCCGTCGCACAGATTTTGTCGAAGATGGAACCCGAAGTCGCCGCGCAGATTACCGAAATGCTCTATGCCGCCACGCAACGACGCGTAACTTTGCCGTCGGACACCCTGCGCAACGAGCCGATAACTTCACCCGAACAAATTTCTGCAAGAGATTAACTTTTGTCGGGTTTGCTCACGAGCAATTTTAACATTAACCGCAAAAAAACTTCCCCGACGCACAATCGGGGAATTGTTATATAAATCATTATTTTTTTCGTGCGGCGCGTATGTCGCCCCATAAGTCACGCGCCTTGTCGAAAATCCGCGGCTCGCGCTCGCGAACGGATTTGTCGCTTATCAGCCGCGAAAGATACGACGTGGCCTTTTGCCGCTCGCCGAGCCGACAATAAATTGCCGCGACAAGATAGACAACCGCGTTGTCAGTCAGTTCGCCGATTGGAAAATGCTCCTTGGCCAAAGCCGTTTCGTAACATTGAACCGCTTTGGCCAGGAATTCGTTTTCTTGAACGGTGTCGCCCGCCTCGCGATAAACCCACGCCAGTTGGTGTGCGTACTTAGCCATTTTCGAGGCTTTGCCGTGAATGAGTTCGACAAACTTCAATGCTAACCGAAAAGCCGTCGACGCGTCGCCGAGCGTGCGCTCCTCCGTGAACGGGATTTTGATATTTTTCGTGAGCAACACGGCGCGCAAAATCGTCAAGTGGCGGTCGGGTATTTTCGTCGTGAAGGTCGTCTCGTCGCCCGCAAAGCCGCAGTGTTCGCAGACCCAAACGGTGTAATAGTACGGATTAAAATCTTTGTAATGTATGCAGGCGTCCTCGTCGCGGCTGATGACCATAATCCGCGAACGCGTCTTGACGACACGCGTCATTTGTTCGCATATGGGACAGAGTTTTTTGACTACAAAAGTATTTCCAATATCCATGACATCACCGCAAATATTTGTTGCACAGAGCTTTGAGTTGTGGAGCCGCCGCCTCGGACAAATAGTCGGCTTTGAGCCGCCAGCCCCAGTTCGTGCCGACGGTGCCAGGCGTGTTCATGCGATTGCGACTGTCGAGCTTCAGTATATCCTGCATAGGCACGATTGCAAAGCGCGAGTTCGACGCGTAGGCAAATTCAATCAGCTTCTTGCATACGTCGTCGGGACGGCGAACGTCTGCACCGATGAGCGCGGCAATCGTCGCCTTGCTGTCGTTGTCAACGTCCTCCATAAACCAGCCGACCGTTGTGTTATTGTCGTGTGTGCCGGTGTACGTGATAGAATTTTCCGGCGCGACAAAACCTATTCGACCGTGCTCGTTGTAGTGCAACTCGAAATGCAAAACCTTCATGCCTGGGAAGCCGCAATCTTCGCGGAGCGTGTCGACGGCGTCGGTAATTATGCCCAAGTCCTCGGCGATGATTTGCGCGTCACCTATCTCTTTGCGAATCTCGCTGAAGAATTTCACGCCGGGACCTTTAATCCACTCGCCATCAATGGCAGTTGTCGCG
>CAMZDU010000252.1 GCA_947305445.1 uncultured Selenomonadales bacterium | reverse complement strand
CGATTGGCCGGCTATTCTTATGACGGCGAAGAAATTTACGCGGGCGACCTTTTTGTAATAACAAACGAATTGGGCGAAGAAGTCAGCATGCCGATAAGAGCGCAAGTATTCTCAAAATTGGAACAGTTGCTACAAGAGCCGCCGCCGTGGTGTCCGCTGGAAATGCGAATAAAATTACTCAGACGCGGCACGGGCAAAACACCTGCGCAGGTGCGGTTTTACGAAGTGCCTTACAGGGCATGAGGGGGTGTGGCCTTGAAAAAGTTTTGGAATAAAGCGGCAGACGGGACTGCCGCCATTTATATTTATGGAGACATTACGTCGGATAGATGGTATGACAACGACACGACGGCCAAAAGTTTTGTCGAAGATTTGAACAGCTTCGGCGGTCAGTCGGTGACGGTGCATATAAATAGCGGCGGCGGCGACGTGTTCGCGGCGTTGGCAATCAGTAACGCGATGAAAAATTACAGCGGCGACGTTATTGTCTCGATAGACGGCTTAGCGGCCTCGGCGGCCTCATTGGTGGCCATGGGCGGCAGTCAAATCAAAATGGCAAGCAACGCGCTGTTAATGATTCACGCTCCGGCGGTAGGCTTGCTGGGCTATTACGACGCGACGGAGTTGGCGAAAATACAAACGTCACTGGCCGCGGTCGGACAATCAATAATCGACACGTATCAAGGGCGGCTGTCGCGCACGGAGGCAGGGCAGGAGACGTTAAAAACACTTTCAACAATGATAGAGTCGGAAACGTGGCTGAACGCAACACAGGCCTTGTCAGGCGGCTTTATCGACGAAGTGACAGACGCGGTGTCAATCAAAGTCGACGACGCCCAAAAAGTTATGTTTGTGAATTCGTTGGCTGTAGACATAAAAAAATTCGACGCGGCAAAAATGCGTCGAGCTATGGAGGCAAGAAGCATGGATATTAACGAGCAAAGCTTTTTTGACAAGCTCAAAAGCGCAATCACGGACGCGCTGACACCCAAAAACGCGACGGCACCGGAACCGCCGACCACAGGCGACGCGGAGCAAATCCGACAACAGGAATTGGCGCGAATTCGTGACTTGCAAGCGTTGAAATGCGACAACAAGGCAGTTAACGCAATAGTGGACGTGGCAATCGGTAACGGCACATCCTTGGCCGACCTTCGCCCTTACGTCGACGCGCTGACAAAAGTGGCAGTTCCTTCGGCGCAGGACACGGCAGACAAAATTCTTGCGGTGATACGCGACCAGCTAAATAGCGGCGCGGAAGGAGTGCAAGGCTCCCAACCGGCGCAAAGCGAAGCGGACGAGCGTAAATTTAACATGAAACGAATCGCCGATTTTGCAAACGAGCAAATTCAAGGGGTGAAATAGTAATGGGCAATTATTTTTGGTCAATGAGCGGCATAACCCGCGACGAGTTAAGCGGCGGCGGCGACGGAATCCCGCAGGAGACGTGGAATATCAACGTCGGTGCAAGTGCAGTGATTGAACGCGGAATGTTACTCGGCGCAAGTTCGCCAACTGCGGAATTCGCGCCTGTCACCGACGCAAGTGACGCGTCAAAAGTTTTGGTTATCGCCCGCGAAAATTTCACCGCCGACGAGGAGCACACCGTTACACAAGCTTTCGCAAGCGGGAAATTTAATCGCGAGCGTATCAAACTCGGCGGCAACAGTTCTTTGACGTTGGAGCCGTTCGTTAATGAACTGCGGAAACAAAACATTCATTTGACACACTTGGAAGACAAATTCGGTCACGAGTTCGATTGAGATTTTTCAAGCAACTCTTTCCGCACCAATTTTTGGGCACAACTGTGAGAGCAACATTTTTGGTCTTTAATTTTCGTTGTAGAAAAACTTTTTCCACAGACAGGGCAAATACGGTCTTCGCGACGGTCGGAATATCGAGCACAACTTTCGCAACGGTTCGAACAGTATCTTGTCTTTTTGTTATATGTGATGAAAATTTTGCCGCAATAGGCGCATGTTTTTTTCATAGGATGCCGCAGTCGAAAAGCTTTGACATTGCATGTTTGGGAACAGAATTTATTTCGCCCTACATCGTGCGATTCAAATTCTTTACCGCAATATTCACATACAAAAGTTTTCATCATGGCACGACACACACCGCTGTTGTGATTTCTGGTGTGTTCGGAACGAGACATTAACTTAAGATTTTCAATGTTGTTATTGCTTTTATCGTTGTCAATGTGATGAATAACAAAACCTTCGGGAATATCTCCGAAAAAATGTTTCCAAACTTCGCGATGCAATGATACTGTCTTTGTACCGATTTTACCGTAGAAATGTCCATCATTGCTTCGGTAGTAATATTTTTTGCCGCGAAATTCTTGATGATTGTCGTCGATGACGATAACGCGGGGTAATTCACTGATGGTTTGTTCGAGTTTGGCGACGGCGTCGAATTCAAAGCGATATTCGCATTCGGCTTGAAGTTCGGCGAGCAGTTGTGCGACACGTTCAGGATTTTTCATGGTAAACGCTCCTTGCAGAATTGCGCAGGGCGTGTTAAGATAATCAAACACAGAAAAGCCACTGCGCTTTAGATTGTACTTGTGACGAGTCAATCTTAGCACAGCGGCTTTTCGTTTGCAATGGAATAATTCAGCGGCGACAAGCCGCTTATTTAGTTAGGAGTTGAAAATTTATGGCAGCACCAAATCTTACGCCGTGGATGATAACGGAAACTTACAGTTTGCTGAGCGTAGTTGAACAGATAAAAACACCGGTAACGTACCTTGTGGACACGTTTTTCCCGAAGATGATGCCGGTGTCATATACGGATTGGGTCAGCGTGGAATACCGCAAGGAAGGACGCTTGCTCGCGCCGTATGTGGTCGAAGGCTCCAAAGGCGTCAACATTAACCGTGGTAAGAGCCGGATTCAA
>CAMZDU010000251.1 GCA_947305445.1 uncultured Selenomonadales bacterium | reverse complement strand
GATTACAATGGAAATTGCGCCGGTTGGTGTACAAATGACATACGCCAATGCACCGGCCGCCACACAGGTTCAGCACAACATGAATCACGCGGCGGCACTGCAACAGGATTTTCAAGCTGTGCGCGAAAAAGCTGACGCCGAACTTAAACAAAAACAAGTTCGCACCAAAGACGACGCCGAGGGCGGCCGAATCAACGACGACCCCGACCGCCGCAACAGACAGGGCGGTTATCAATACAACAGCCGTCGGCGTCACGCTCAGCCCGAAAAGGACGACGACGAAAATTTTGCCGTCGACCCCAGACGCGGACACTTCTTGGACATCTCGCTTTGATTAGGAATTTGTGATGATTATTGAATTTATGATGCTGTTGATTGCCGTGGGCGCGGGAATTATTTTCGTCGCCTGGACAAACAGCCGCAGACGTAAACAGGACGCGCAGGAACGCCGCGAAGTCGCCGACTCTACCGGTAAACTTAAGCAGGAGCTTGAACGCACCGCCAACGAAATTATCGGGCGCATGGAAAATCACGTCACGCATCTGGAAAAAATTTTGGACGAGTCCGAGCTCAACCGTACACAGCTGGAAGGACGCGTCGTCGAACTAAAAAAGCTCCTCAAACGTAGCGAAGGCCAGTCCGGCGAAATTCGTGACTTGTTGGCAAGATTGGACGATGCCGGCGCGGAAGTCGAATCCATGCAACGGAAAATGGACAACGTCGAGCGGAAGTTGAATTTGGCAATGACGACGCCGCTCCCGTTTCAGCAACCCGTCGCGCTCCCGCAGATGATGGCGTCGCCGATAACGCAGATGATGACGCCGCCCGTTGCGCCAATACCGGCGACCGTCACCGCACCGCGCACGCCGCCCGTCACTCAGGTGACGACGCCGCCCGCGCCGCCTATGAATCCGCTCGGCCCCATAACAATGCCCGCGATTACTCGACCCGTTCCGCCCATGCCAAAAGACGAAGTAGAAAAAATCGCCAAAGCTCCCGGCGACGAGTTTGACAAAATTTTAAAACAATCAATCGCCGAGCCGCCCAAGTCGGAGCCTGCACCGCCGCGTGAATCAATCGTCCTGTCGAGCGAAAACAAACAGCCGCTCAAAGTCGTCGAGGCCGACCCCGTCAAAATCGAAGCGACACGCAAAAAACTTACCGAGGCGTCGGCAAAAATGGCGGCAGATTCTTCCGAACACTTAAACGACACGCAAGCACAATCTCTGCGCAGAAAACGCGCCAAATCGTCACGCTCGGCACGCGACGTGCGAAAGGCGGCACTCGACGCGATACGCGAGGCAGAAAAACATTCCGCCTCCGATACAAAGCCGACTGCCAAGTTGCCCGAAAAACCTGCGCCCGAAAAAGAATTGCTCCCCGAACGCCGCGACCTTAAGCTCGAAACAACCGACTCGTCAATCATCAAAGAAATGTTGCTGTCGGGCATGACAATCGAAGAAATTGCCCGCGAGACCGGCCTTGGACGCGGTGCCATTGAACTCGTGCAGGAGATGACAAGACGACAATTAGAACGACGCTGAATACACGACGCCGCTTGTTGAGCGGCATTTTTTTTTAAGCAGGTGATTTTTTGAGCGAGCCGAAAATTTCCGTGATAATTCCAATGTACAACGCCGAAAAATTTATTCGACAATGTTTAATCAGCGTGCTTGCCTCTAAGTTCGCAGAGTATGAAGTTATCGTCGTGGACGACTGCTCCGCCGACAATTCCGTTGCCGAGGTTGAAAAACTTCAGCCGCACTTCGGCGGACGATTAAAAATTTTTTCTACCGAAAAAAATTCCGGCGGCGCGGGCATTCCGCGAAACGTCGGAATAAAAAATTCTGTCGGCAAGTACATCACTTTCCTCGACAACGACGACATGATTTTGCCGACTGCGCTCGATGATTTTTTTCACGCCGCCGAAAAATTTCAAGCCGACGTCGTATATGCGGAAAAATATTTGATTCTTGCCGACAATGCAGAATTTAGTTTCAACAATTTAAAGGCGGAACTTGTTGAAGTGCCAACCCTTGAATCCGCTGATTTGCGCGAAAGAATTCGGCGCGACGTGGCAAAAAAATTTTACATTCTGCCGTGGGGAAAATTTTATCGCCGCGACTTCCTCCTCGAAAACGTGATCGACTTCCCGCAGATGAGATACGCCGAGGACGTGACGTTCTGTTTCAAGTGTCTGTGCTTGGCAAAAAATTATCTGCGCATACCGAACGTCACGAACATTCGCCGCGAACGCGAAAATTCAACCGCAAAAATATTTACCGATTCGCGGGAAGGCGTGCGCCTCTGGCTTGAGAGCCTGTCGAAGAACATGCACCTTCTCGACGAATTCATGAGCGGACTTGAATTTTTTACGCGCAATCCCGACCTTCAACGCGACGTGCTGAGATATTATATAGACGTTCATTTCGGCATAATAGCAGAACTTTTTTACGGTTTGGAGCCGCACGAGGTCACCAAAATTTTTTACGACGAGTTGCAAAACCCCGCGCTCGACCCGAAAGGCAAAGATATCGTCGCGGCGTATCTGTTCGCCGAGTTTGTGCTGACGTAATGATTTGGACGCAAGCTTTGCCCGTCAAGTCGGCGGGCGATTTTTTTTGCGGACGAAAAATTTTTATTGCCGCGCCGAAAATTTCTATGATAAAATTCGGTGGCTGAAAGTTTTATCCAACATTTAGCGAGAAAACCCCCGCTTGGCGGGGGATGAATCGCCACTTGACTTTGTAAACTCAAAAAGATATCTTCCGGTTGTCTTGCCAACAGTGTAACCGTTTCGCAGTGGGCTGACCCGTACACTCACCCGCACCGTAGCACGACACTTAGAGACTTTCTTCTCCGGACTAAGTGAATCGCGACGGGTGTAAAGAAGTGTTTTGGCAAATCTTGCGGAAA
>CAMZDU010000250.1 GCA_947305445.1 uncultured Selenomonadales bacterium | reverse complement strand
CTCGATATGCGGCGCAGTCTCTTCGCTTTTGCAATTTTATTCGGCGTGAGCACGACGGCAGCCGCCGCTCCGACAAGTGCGGAACTCGGCGCGGAGACTTTGGCAAATTATTTGGCGTGGTTGAACTCGACGGAGCCGGCACAGGTTTTGAACGATTACGACTTCGGCGGGAAAAATTTTTTGGGTCATCTGCTCCGCACGGGCGGCAACGACTTCCACAACACCAACGACTTCACGAGCGAGGAACCGTTTGCAATCGGTCTGCACGTTTGGAGCGAGGACAACAACTTAAGACAGAGCGGCAACATTTTCCTTGCGGGCGATAACGCCGTCGGACTTCACGTGGACGGCTCGAACAATCACATCACAATTTCAAATTCGACGACGATTATTTCTGACGGGCGCGGCGGCAAAGGTCTGTTGATTTCCGGCGGGAAAAATAATCGGCTGAACATTCGCGGCACCGTCACGGCGGCGGACAATGCTGTTGAGTTTAACTCCGCCGACGAACTCGGCACGGACGAAGCGCACGTCGAAGCCTTCAACTTGTCGGGCACGCTCCGCAGTGACCTGAACGCAATTTACATCGGCGACGACACTTTTGTTCGGACTGTCAACGTCAACGAGGGCGCAAAAATTTTCGGCAGGATAATTTCCTCTTCAAAGTACGCGATGAATTTAAATTTCAACGCGAGCCAAAATTATGACGGAGACATTTTCGGCAAGAATATTCGACTGAATGTAAATTCGGGCACGCTGAAATTTTCCGGCTGGGCTGACGTGGCGGGTGTCGACGTTGCGGAAAGAGCGGAGCTTTTGGGCGGCTACTTCATCACGAAAAATTTTGTCAACCGCGGGACAATCGGCGCGGATTCTCCCGAAACGAATTTGATTATTGACGGCAATCTTGTCTCCAGCGGACTGCTGAAGAAAATCAGCGGTGGCTCGCAAGGTTTTATTATCGTGCACGGCAACGCGAATGTTGAAGGCTCGACCGTCACGACCGACACTTTGTTGCCCAACGAGACCGACACCGTTTTAATTGCCGACTCAGTCACCGGCAACATAATTAATTCCGCCGGCAATCCCGTTCCGATTTCGGCAATGCTCAATGCGACGGGCGAAGTCGTCGGCAACACGCTGACCGTCACCACTTACGAGGCGAATAATCTCGGCAAAATGTCTTCGCAGGAAGCCAAGACTTTCGACGCGATGAAAAATATGTTCGTCACTCTTGAAGGCGACACTCAGCAAAACGAAATGCGCGGGCTTTACAATTTGGACACGTCCGCCGCAAAACAGACGTTGACGCAAATCAGCTCCAACGATGCCGCGCAAATTATGACTGTCGCGCAACAGAGCACCGCCGTCGACAAAATGATTGCCGAGCGCATTACAGATGTCTTCGCGCCAAATTATGTTAACGTTAATGTTCGTCCGATGAATTTTTCCGACGACGACACCGACGACGTGACTGTCGGCGTAAAAGTTTCGACGCACCGCGAAAATAATTTCTGGCTCAACTTTATGAAGAATTGGGGCAGTTTGCGCGGCGGCACGGACTATCACGGCAGCGTGATTGTCGGCGGCTATGACCGGGCAATCGGCGACAAGTGGCGTGCGGGAATTTTCGCGACTTACGGGACGATAGGTTACGGCGGAGAATCTTCGCGGGCTTCGGTTTACGATACGCGGCTCGGCCTCTACGCGGGCTATCATAATCGGTCGAGCGACGCTTATATTTACGTCAACGGCGGCCGCTTGAGGAATTCTCTGCACAGAGGACTGTCTTCGCTCGGTTTGACGACGAATGCCGATTACAGGAGCCGCATTATCGAAATCGGCGGCGAGTACAAGTACGACTTGCAACCGAAGCGCACTTGGCATGTCAGTCCGTTTATAAATTTTCAAGCGTCGCACCTGAAGCAGAACAGTTACAGCGAGCGCGGCGCGGGCATTTACAATCAGCACGTTGCCGGCGACAGCAACACTTACTTTGCCGCGCAAATCGGATTGGATTTGAAACGTTATTGTCGCATGGGGACGTTCGGATTGCGTTTCGGCCTCAAGCACGGATTCACGGGCGCGGATCCCGATTTGCAAATTCGCTACGAAGGCGACGGCACGCGCAGTTATCGTCTTCGCCAGAAGCGCGACAAAACTCATTTCGTCTTCAGCGTGCGCGGCGAGAATGAATTTGCCGACGGATGGTTTGTCAGCGGCGAGGCGGAATTTCAGCTAGGCGAACACGACAAAGACTTAGCTGCCTCCGTCATGTTGCGCCGAACGTGGTAGAAATGCGGCAAAGCAACTTAAAAATTAGGAATTAGAAATCTGTAACAATTCCTAATTCCTAATTGATAAAAGGAGGTTTTTTTATGTCAGATGCTGTAAAAATTTTCATCGTGGAAGACGAGCGGCAGATAGCTCGCCTTTTGCAAATGACACTCGAACGCGAAGGCTTCAAGACCGCGACCGAACCGAACGGCCGCCGCGCTTACGAACGAATTTTGCAGGAGCGATACAATTTGATTTTGCTCGACGTCATGTTGCCCGAAATGGACGGCATGGAAATTTGTCGACGCGTGCGCGAAGTGAGCGACGTGCCGATAATCATGCTGACGGCCCGCGACGAGGTGCGCGACAAAGTAGAAGGGCTTGACCTGGGCGCGGACGATTATGTCACGAAACCTTTTAACACCGACGAACTTCTAGCACGGATTCGCGGCGTGCTCCGTCGGCACAGCGAACGTGTTCGCGAAGCCGAGGAAACTCGTTACGTCGTCAAAAACATGATTATCTACCCTGAACGCTACGAAGTCACGGTAAACGGCGAGCACGTTGAATTAACGCACAAAGAATATTCTCTGCTCAAGTATCTTGTCGAAAACAAACGCAACGTTCTGAGCCGCGAGC
>CAMZDU010000249.1 GCA_947305445.1 uncultured Selenomonadales bacterium | reverse complement strand
TACTTCCTGTTCACGAGCGAAACCAAACTTGACGGCATGAAGAAATTGCTGGCGGAGAACGGCTTGAGCGGCATTAATTTGGAGCGCGGCACGCTAAGCGACGGATTCACCTTGCCAAATGCAAAATTAACCGTGCTGACTGAAAAAAATATTTTCGGCAAACAAACTCATCACAAACGCGCCAAAGTTTACGCCGAAGGAGGCGAACAGATTCGACACTTCAGCGACATTCATCCCGGCGATTACGTCGTTCACGTCGACAACGGCATTGGTAAATATCTCGGCGTCGAGACGTTGGAATTTAACGGCGTGCGCAGTGATTTTCTCCACATACAGTACGGCGGCGCGGATAAGCTGTTCGTTCCCGTTGAGCAGGTGCGTTATCTGCAGAAATATATTTCCGACGACGGCGGCGTTCCGAAATTGTCGCGGCTCGGTTCGGGTGATTGGGTGCGTGCCAAGTCGCGAGCCTCCGCGGCAGTCGAAGACATTGCCGAAAAACTTTTGGAAATGTACGCTCGCCGCCGCCAAGCTCCAGGTTTTGCCTTCGCCGCCGACGACGCCACTCAGCGCGAATTCGAGGACGCTTTCCCTTACGAAGAGACCGCCGACCAGATTCAAGCCGTTGCCGACATTAAGCGCGACATGGAACGACCTCAACCTATGGACAGATTAATTTGCGGCGACGTGGGCTTCGGCAAGACGGAAATTGCGATTCGTGCGGCTTACAAGGCGGCGATGAACGGTAAGCAGTGCGCGGTTTTGGTTCCGACGACCGTGCTCGCTCAACAGCACTATCAGACGTTCTCGGAGCGGTTCGCGGGATTTTTGCCGACCGTTGATGTCATTTGCCGCTTTCGCACGCCGAAGGAGCAACGCTTGACTCTCCAAAAAGTTCGCACCGGTCAAATCGACGTTCTAATCGGCACGCACGCCATTTTATCGCGGCGAATTCAATTCAAAGACCTCGGCCTGCTGATAATCGACGAGGAACACCGCTTCGGCGTCAAACAGAAAGAAAGACTGCGGGCAATCAGCGCGGGCGTCGACATTCTGACTTTGAGCGCGACGCCGATACCGCGCACGCTCCACATGTCTTTAGCCGGAGCACGCGACATGAGTTTGATTGAAACTGCGCCGGCCGAACGTTTCCCCGTGCAGACGTACATAATTGAAGACGACGACACAATCATTGCCGAGGCAATGCGGCGCGAGATTCGGCGCGGCGGACAAATTTTTTTCGTGTACAATCGAATTGAGACAATCGACGTCATGCGCGACCGACTGTTGCAGCTCGTGCCCGAAGCAAAAATTCAGACGGCACACGGACAAATGTCTGATGAACTGCTCGAACAAATTATGATGGATTTTTACGAGGGCGCGTTCAACGTTTTGCTGACGACGACGATTATCGAGAGCGGACTTGACGTTGCGAACGCGAACACGATTATCGTATACGACGCGGACAATTTCGGGCTTGCGCAGCTGTATCAAATGCGCGGACGTGTCGGACGGTCGAGCCGCATGGCCTTTGCCTACTTCGTTCACCGCGCCGACAAAATTTTAGGCGAGACGGCAGAAAAACGTCTGCAAGCCATGCGCGAATTTGCTCAGCTCGGTGCGGGCTTTAAGATTGCCATGAAAGATTTGGAAATTCGCGGCGCGGGAAATTTATTGGGAGCGCAACAACATGGACATATCGCCGGCGTCGGCTTCGAGATGTATTGCCAACTGCTGGAAGAGGCCGTCAACAAACTGCAACAAAAAAAAGTTGAACGCGTCGACGAACCCGACCCGATTATTTCTTTGCCGTCGGAGTCGTTTATCGACCGCGATTACATTTCGAGCGCGAGCGACAAAATCGACATTTATCGACGACTGGCCATCATGCGCGAGGCTTCGGAAATTCGTGACCTGCGCGAAGAGCTGACCGACCGTTTCGGCAAAATCACCGAGCCGGTAGAAAATCTCCTGCAGGTGGCGCATATCAGACTTGTCGCGAAAAATTTGGGCGTGCGTTCGATTCAGGAGCGAAATTTGCGCGTGGAAATTGTTTTTGCCGACTTGAAGAAAATTTCTGCGCAGGGCATTCTCGACTTGTCAAAAAGCTTCCGCCGCGACATGAAGTTCATCGAGAGTTCGCAACGAATTTTCCTTACGTTCAAGACAAAAAAAAATTTGTTGCCAAACATACTCAACGCGCTTAAGACTTTGACGCCGCACGACAGCTGAGACTTCGCCAATTTGTATTTTGAATAAAAATTGATTTCCGTGAAAGTCATTGCTTGTTCCCTTGACGATGACGCGGCGGCATGTTAGACTGCTTATGTGCGGTTGTAGCTCAGCAGGATAGAGCAACTGCCTCCTAAGCAGTAGGTCGCGCGTTCGAATCGCGCCAATCGCACCAAATTTGTTGTATTTGAAAATTTGGCTCTTCGCACGTGTGAAGGGCTGTTATGCTTTTTTTTGGAAGGGGAAATTTTTATGTCGAGGAGGATGATTTTGATGAGTGTCTTGGCAATCGCGGTCGCGGCGGCTGTCGGCGCGTATTTGACTTTGTCGCCAAAAAATATTTCGGCGTCGCACGCTCCAAATACGCCCATGCCCGAAGAAATTGTTCAGCAAAATCGTCCGACCGAAGACGAGGCTGAAATTTATTTGGCGGGCGGCTGTTTCTGGGGCACGGAATTTCTTATGCTCAATGTTCCAGGCGTCATCAGCGCGGAAGTCGGCTACTCCAACGGCATGACCCGCAATCCGACTTACCGCGAAGTCTGCAAAGGCTCCGGCCACGCCGAGTCCGCGCACGTCATTTATAATCCAAATCTAGTCACCTTGCCGCACCTGCTGAAAATTTATTTCCAATCGATTGATCCGACTCTCGTCAATCAGCAGGGCAACGACGTCGGCTATCAATATCGCACGGGAC
>CAMZDU010000248.1 GCA_947305445.1 uncultured Selenomonadales bacterium | reverse complement strand
CCTTACCGGTGTTTTAACCCGCTCTTCTTCTGAAACTTTGGTAAATGGTGGTGAGTGGCGCGACTTACTGTTTTCTGTCGCGCGAGCTTGATGAGAAAAATTTTTTTCGCGCTGATATTTTTCGCCTTGATAACTTTTTCAAACACCTGCGCGGCCGCCGACGTTTGGATTGAGCATTGGCAGTCCGAAGGCGTCGACGTTTACGCAATAGACGACACAATCACAAGCGGCGCGTCTGATACCGGCAGACATTTTGAAGTTTCAACAAAATTTGTTCGCAACGGACAACTTCAACGCGTCGTGAAGTGGTCGTTCAGCAAATGGCAAACCGACATGTGGCGTTACGAGACGGACGCACTGAGCGGTTCTCATACGACCGCCGTCATCTCGCGTAGCCCCCTGTTTGAATTCTGTATGGTTCGGCTCGGTTGGCCGTACGAAATCATTGATATGTGGTATTACTAAAGGAGCTGGTAACTGTGGCAAAAATTAAAAATGCACCGATTTGCTTAATCATTATGGACGGTTGGGGCATCGGCAACGAGACCGACAAATTTAACGCGATTCAAGTCGGCAACACGCCCGTCCTTGACGAGCTGATGAAAAATTATCCGACAGCCAAGTTGCAGGCTTCCGGCGAATACGTCGGACTTCCTGACGGACAAATGGGCAACTCCGAAGTCGGACACATGAACATCGGCGCGGGCAGAATTATCTATCAGCCGCTGACGAAAATTACAAAGGCGATTCGTGACGGCGACTTCTTCGAGAACAAAGCCCTTGTCGGCGTCATCGACAAAGTTACGGCTTCCGGCAGTGCGCTGCACTTGATGGGCCTTGTCTCGCCCGGCGGCGTTCACAGTCACACCGAACATCTTTACGGCTTGTTGCAGCTCGCGAAGAAAAAAGGCGTCGCGAAAGTTTACGTGCACGCATTCCTTGACGGGCGCGACGTGCCTCCCAGTTCCGCCGCGGAATATTTGGCCGAGCTTGAGGCCAAAATCGCAGAGATCGGCATCGGGCAGATTGCCACGATTTCCGGCCGCTACTACGCAATGGATCGCGACAAACGTTGGGATCGTGTGCAGAAAGCTTACGACGCCATTGCCAAGGCCGACGCTCCGCGTAAAAATTCTTCGGCGGATGCGATTCACGCTTCCTACGACGCAAAAGTCACCGACGAATTTGTCAATCCCGTTGTCATCGGCGACTATGACGGCATTAAAGCGGCTGACGGAATTATTTTCTTCAACTTCCGCCCCGACCGCGCACGCGAGATTACGCACGCTTTCACGGACAAAACTTTTGACGGCTTCCCGCGTGTCGAAGAGCTTGTCGGCATTCCGTTTGCCACAATGACGCAATATGAAGAGGGCTTGAACGTCGACGTTGCCTATCCGCCCGAAAGTGTCTCCAACGGACTCGGCGAGACCATAAGCAAGGCCGGCTTGGCTCAGCTCAGAATTGCCGAGACCGAGAAATATGCGCACGTCACGTTCTTCTTTAACGGCGGCGTCGAAGAACCCTACGCGGGCGAAGACCGTATCCTCGTGCCCAGCCCGAAAGTTGCGACTTACGACCTTAAACCGGAGATGAGTGCTCCGACCGTCACGCTTAAAGTTGCCGAGGCAATTCTCTCCGAGAAGTACGACTTCATAATCCTCAACTTCGCAAACGGCGACATGGTAGGACACACCGGCGTCATGAAGGCGGCTGTGCAGGCCGTCGAGACCGTTGACGTGTGTGTCGGCATTTTCATCGCGTGCATGAAAAAAGTCGGCGGCGAAGTCGTCATTATCGCCGACCACGGCAACGCCGATCAAATGTTCGATTACAAACTTAAGGAGCCGTTCACCGCGCACACGACCAATCCCGTACCGATTATCGTCGTCAGCGACCGCGTTGCCGAAGTCAAAGACGGTGCGCTTTGCGACGTTGCGCCGACGCTCCTCACGCTCGCCGGCATGGACATTCCCGCCGAGATGACCGGCAAAAATCTTGTCACCATGAAGTAAAATTTTTCAGCTGAAAATTTTTCGGGCAACGGTTGCCTGATTAGTAGCCGTTGCCCAATCTTTTTTAGGAGGTTACAGCTTTGACAGACACCGATTGGAACGAACACTACATTAAGCGCGGCGACCCGACTAAGCCGACTTATTACATTATTCGGCGGCGTTGGGAAACTACGGGACTTTTCGGCTTATACTCAATATTCGCGGGGCATATCCGTTACGCGCTGTCTAACGGTTGGCTTCCCGTCGTTGACATGCAAAATTATCCGAACGCTCATCTTGCGCCCGAAAAATTCGGCAAAGAAAATTCCTGGGAATATTTTTTTGAGCAACCGCTGCGAATCGGGGTTGAGCAGGCATACAGCGGCGAAAATATTATTTTGAGTAACGCCGAAGCAGTAAACCCGCGTCCTAGCTTCGATATGTCTTTCTTGGAAAATCGCGACAACAGCTTGACGGAATGGCGCATGTTAAGAAAACTCGGCTTGCTTAAGGTTAAACCTGCGCTTATGGAAGAAATTGCCGCCGTGCGAAAAAATTTGTTCGCGCCCAATGACAGAGTGCTCGGCGTGCTGTTGCGCGGAACGGATTACATTGTCAGGCAACTTAAATGGCATCCTATCCCCCCCCATGGAGTTTGCCGCAAGTGTTGTCGTTGAAAAGTTGCGTGAATGGCAATGCAATAAAATTTTCCTTGCGACGGAAGACAAAACTATCGTGCAGATTTTTAAGCAGGTGTTCGGCAAACTGTGCGTGACGTTTGACCGCGAATATGTTGACTACAAGCCGGGGCAAGCGGTCGGGCTCGTGCGCATTGACAGACCGAACGATCACTTTCAACAGGGCAAAGACTACTTGACGCAGATGGTGCTTGCCTCAATGTGCAATTCGTTCGTTGCGGCGCGGTGCGGCGGATCCTACGCAACGG
>CAMZDU010000247.1 GCA_947305445.1 uncultured Selenomonadales bacterium | reverse complement strand
TCCATTGGTATAGACCTGCAAATAATTACCAGAGTTGTTAGGTTCTCCCGGTGAAAAATGATTATATATGAAAGTTTCGTTAGTAACCCAACGCCAACCCGATGAAGTTTTAATTCCACCAATGTAATATCCCGCATACTCCAATCTTGTATTTAACAACAAGCTTTCCAATACTTTTTGTTCGTTCGCGTCGGCAATAGTAATCAAGTGTCCACCAAGTTGCTCGCATCGTTGTTTTGCCTGTTGCCAAGTTACGTTTTCATTGAAAATTTTATACGAATGCCCTCGCCATTCAACGGCGTTGGATGGAATTTGAGCGGGTATCGCTTGCACGGGCGAACATAACAGGCTCGTCGCAAAAAAAGCTGTGCCGACCGTCTTGAAGAGAGGAGAAAATTTTTTCACGAG
The DNA here is from genome assembly GCA_947305445.1 of uncultured Selenomonadales bacterium. Classification (GTDB taxonomy): domain Bacteria; phylum Bacillota; class Negativicutes; order Selenomonadales; family Selenomonadaceae; genus Quinella. The sequence continues at coordinate 2,542 of CAMZDU010000247.1, read as the reverse complement.
AATGCCTCCTACTTTTTTTTGAACAGCGGAATTTTTTTGACCAAGGTCGACAGCGTGCCGAACTCTTGAGAAAACATATCGCCCGAATTGAGTGCTTGGGCGTGCAGGTGCTCGATTAAATCTTTGTCGGTTATCTCGCCGAGCAGGTTGATGCTGTGGTCGGTTACCCCCAATAAAAAGACCCTGCCGGCCATTTCAACTGTGCAGACAGAGCGATTTGGTCCCAACGGTAAATTTTCCAGAACTCTGCCGCCGCTTGCCGACATGCGTGCCGCGTTAAAGCGTCCGCCGATAAACCGTGCGGCAAGGTACGCCATAACCAGCACGACGGCGAACACGGCGAACAAACTCAAAAGATAGGCGAGCGTCGACCACCACGAGATGCCCGTGGGCTGGGGATTGACTTCTTCGTAGCCTTCCAAGTAGCCGGCAGCTTCCGCAGCAGATTCGCCAAAATATAACAAACAAAAAAGCACCGGCACAACCGGAAGATAAAGTTTTATTTTTTCAGTCATCAGCCGACGGCTTTGCGCACGGCCTCGAGCACGCGGTCTGCCTGGAAGGGTTTGACGATGAAGTCGCGTGCGCCGGCTTGAATTGCCTCTATGACCATGGCCTGCTGTCCCATTGCACTGCACATAACGATTTTGGCTTTCGGGTCGATTTTTCTGATCGCCTTGACTGCAGAGATACCGTCCATTTCGGGCATTGTGATATCCATCGTCACCAGGTCGGGGCGCAGTTCGGCGAATTTTTCGACTGCCTTCATGCCGTTTTCGGCCTCGCCGACAACTTCGTAGCCGTTTTTGGAAAGAATATCTTTGACCATCATTCTCATGAAAGCTGCGTCGTCGACGACCAAAACTCGTATTGCCATAATCCATCTCTCCCGTTTCAAAGATTTTAAATTAAATTTCAATAACAACACCAAATATTTTGTGGCAAGAATTATAACCGATAATTCGGCAATCGGCAAGACTCGCAAATTAAATTGTCACGCAAGGTGTGCGGCTCGTTCGGCAGGCGTGGCAATTTCGGTTATGCGCACGCCGAAATTTTCGTCAATGACGACGACTTCGCCTTTGGCCAGAAAGTGACCGTTGACTTGAATTTCGACGGGTTCGCCCGCCAATTTGTCCAGCTCGACGATTGAACCGGTAGACAAGTCGAGCACTTCTTTAATCGTCTTCTTCGTGCGTCCGAGTTCGACAGTGACTTGTAGCGGTACGTCCAAAATCAAGCCGATGTTCGCTTCGTTGATTTGTACCGGCTCCACGGACAGAGGCGTGAACTGCGCGGGCGAGACAGGCATATTTGTTACGACATTAGGCTGCATTTGAGATCCCCCATATCCGTAACCGGGCGGTACATATCCCTGCGAAGGCGGCGGCGCTTGCGGGGGCGGATAATTTTGTTGGGGCGGCGGAGGCGGCGCAGGTGCTGCTTGTTGCGGCGGCGGGGGCGCAGGAGCGGCCTGCGGTGCGGGTGCGGGTGCCGGTGTAGGTTCGGAAGTGTCTTCGCCCATCAAAGACGCAACCATGTCTTTGGCGACCTTGATCGAAAGAATTTGCATAATCTCGCTGTCAATCAGCCCGTCAACTTCCATGCGGAAAGAAGCGCGTACCATCGGCTCGGTACTGTCAACCATTTCGCTGACGACGTCTTCTTTGCCGAAGTCGATAAGATTGACTTTGGGCGGCGAAATATCAATTTTCTTGTTGAACATGGTCGACAAACTGGTTGCGACCGCGCCCATCATCTGATTCATGGCCTCGCCGACCGCGCTCATGTGAATTTCGTTAAGTTCGGTATCGGGGTTTGTGCCGTCGCCGCCCATCATCAAATCGGCGATAACTGCGGCGTCGTTAGCTTGAATTGCGAACACGTTGTTGCCGTCAATGCCGACTGTGTAGGCGACTTCGACGACGAGATACGGCAACGGATAATGTTGGCGAATAACGTTCATCGGCGCGACGGAAACACTCGGCGTCGTAATATTTACCTTATGGCCGAGCAGTGTCGACAAAGTTGTGGCCGCGCTGCCCATGGAGATATTGCCGATTTCGCCGAGCGCGTCCTTTTCCATGTCCGACAAAATTCCGTCAGTGCCGTTGTCGGAAGGAGCATCGCCGCCGGAAGAGTCGTCACCGGAATCGCCGCCGGCTCCGGCCAACAGAGCATCAATTTCAGCTTGAGACAAATCACTCATCATCAGTCGCATCCTCTCCTTTTTGCACGACTTGAGTTATTTGCACCGCCAGCTTTTTGCCGAAAGTGCCGGGTCTGCAATAAAATTTCGGATTCGTGCCGACCATGCATGGAAAGTCGTCTTTGACTTTGGTATTGAGTTGGAGCACGTCACCGAAGCCGAGCGTCAGAAATTCGCGGATTGTAATTTGCACGCGTCCGACCTCGACCACAAATGGAACTTTTGTCTTGTCGAGCTTTTTGCGGATAATTTCCGCCTGACCGGTATTTTCGTCTTTGGCAAAGATCGGAAGAGCGTCGTGTAGGGAAAGAGTGTTCGATATCGTGTAGATCT
>CAMZDU010000246.1 GCA_947305445.1 uncultured Selenomonadales bacterium | reverse complement strand
GCGGTCCGTCGGGCCGGAAAGCGCAGAATAACGGCGTCCGGTGATTGACAGAAGTCCGGAAACGCTGTTGCAGTTCATTGATTGCGGAATTTCCGCGCTTATCGTGACAATGAACAGTCGCATTGCGCCCGAAGTCCTGGAAGAGGCCGAAAAGCGCAAAGTTTTCGTGCTGTTGACGCCGTACGACACATACACCGTCGGCCGCCTGCTCAATCAGTGCGTGCCCATTCGTCGAATCATGAAAGCAGATCCGGTTTGCTTCCGCCCGATGGATCTTTTGAGCGATATTAAGGGCATCATGGACGAGCACCGCTACCGTAGCTATCCCGTTGTCGAAAACGGCAAGCTCGTCGGCTTGGTCAGCGCGGACGAGATTATGTTGCCTGAACGCGAAAAAGTTATCCTCGTCGACCACAACGAACGCGGTCAAGCTGTTGAGGGCATTGAAGACGCCAAAATTCTGGAAATTATCGACCACCACAGACTCGGCGGCATTCAAACTTCAGAACCGATTTATACTCACCAGGAACCTGTCGGTTGTACGTGTACTATTGTCGCGAACATGCATTGGCACCGCGACGTTGACATTCCGCCGTCAATCGCGGGGCTGTTGATGAGTGCGATTATTTCCGATACCGTGCTGTTTAAATCGCCGACCTGCACGCCTTACGACAAGAAGACTGCCGAGCGGCTCGCGGACATTGCCGGCGTCGACCTTAAAGAATACGGTCTGGCAATGCTCAGAGCCGGCGCGGGCATAGGCGACAAAACTCCCGCCGAGATTGCCAAAAACGACCTTAAGGAATTCAAAATCGGCGACTACCGCATAATCGTCAGTCAAATTTCCGTCATGGATCCGAAAGAGATTCTCGACATTGAAGATCAAATTATCGCTTTCATGAAGGAGAATGCCGAGCGCGAAGGCTTCGACATGCATCTGCTTATGGCGACCGACATTCTCGAAGAGGCGACGTATTTGCTTTATGCCGGCTCCCCGAAGACGCTTATCGGCGAGGCCTTCAAGAAAGATGCCAGCGGCACGCATGTATATCTGCCCGGCGTCATGAGCCGTAAGAAACAAATCATCCCGCCGCTCAGCGAGGCTGTCAAGCGCATTAAACCGCAGTAAACTTTTCAAGCGTATAAAAATTTTTCCCGTCGATTATTCGGCGGGATTTTTTTTTGTTAATCGGCAATCGCAAGAACAATGTTCAGAGGTGCTCTTCCAACTTCAAAATCAAGTCGCGCAATTCGGCCGCTCGCTCGAATTCCAGGTTGCGTGAAGCTTCGCGCATCTGTGCTGTCAAACTTTTGACGAGATTTTTTTTCTGCGCGGGCGAAAGTTTTTTTATAAGCTCGCTCGTCGATTTGGGTCGTTTATCGGATTTTTTCAGCGGCAATTCAATCAGCGGGGCAATCGGCTTTTCAATCGTGCGCGGCGTCACGTGATGAGTTGCGTTGTATTCCTGCTGAATTTTTCTGCGACGCGCCGTTTCGTCCATTGCTCGCCGCATCGAGTCCGTCACTTTGTCCGCGTACAAAATAACTTTGCCGTGAACGTTTCGCGCCGCCCGACCGATTGTCTGTATCAATGACGTGTCCGAACGCAAAAAGCCTTCCTTGTCCGCGTCGAGGATTGCAATCAGCGAAACTTCCGGCATGTCCAAGCCTTCGCGCAGAAGATTTATTCCGACAAGCACGTCGAATTTTCCGGCGCGCAAGTCGTGAATAATTTCCGCCCGCTCCAAAGTCACAACGTCCGAATGAAGATACTTCACGCGAATTTTTACGCCGCTCAAGTAGTCCGTCAGCTCCTCGGCGAATTTTTTTGTCAGCGTCGTGATTAGAACTCGTTCCTTCGCCGCGACGCGTCCGTTAATCTCCGCGATTAAGTCGTCGATTTGATTTTCAATCGGACGAACTTCGACGAGCGGGTCAAGCAAGCCCGTCGGTCTGATAATTTGTTCGACGGTGTTTTGTGATTCGGAAAGCTCATATTCGGCGGGCGTTGCGCTTACGCAAATTATCTGCGAAATTTTTTCGTTGAACTCGTCGAAAGTCAGCGGGCGATTGTCCCTCGCGCTCGGAAGTCTGAATCCGTTTTCAATCAGCGAATTTTTTCGCGAACGGTCGCCGGCGTACATTGCTCGCAGTTGCGGTAGCGTCACGTGTGATTCGTCGACGACCGTCAAAAATTTTTCGGGGAAGTAGTCAATCAGCGTGAACGGCGGCTCGCCCTCCGCCCTGCCCGTTAAATGCCGTGAATAATTTTCTATGCCGGAGCAGTAACCCATTTCCGCCATCATTTCCAAATCAAAGCGCGTGCGTTGCTCGATTCGTTGCGCCTCGATTAATTTGCCTGTTGCCGTAAAGTTTTCGACCTGCTCGGACATTTCGGCGCGTATGGCTTTTTCTGCCCGCTCCAAGTCTTCAACGTCCGTCACGTAATGCGACGCAGGGAAGATAAAAATTTCGTCGCGGCGTCCGATAAGTTTGCCCGTCAAAATCTCGAACTCGGAAATTTTGTCGACCTCGTCGCCGAAAAGTTCAATGCGAATCGCCCGCCCGTTGTAGCCCGCGGGCGTGACTTCGATTGTGTCGCCGCGCACGCGAAAGTTTCCGCGCTCAATAATCATGTCGTTGCGTTCGTAGCGAATTTCAATCAGCCGACGCAAAATTTTCTCACGCGGAATAATCTGCCCAACTTTCAAATGCAGGAGCAACTTATAATAACTTTCCGGCGAGCCGAGACCGTAAATGCACGAGACACTTGCAACAATAATCACGTCGCGCCGCTCAAAAAGACTGCACGTCGCCGAGTGGCGCATCTGGTCAATCTCGTCATTAATCGCGGCGTCCTTCTCAATGTAAGTGTCGGTCGCGGCGATGTAAGCTTCGGGCTGATAATAATCGTAATAGCTGACGAAGTAGCCAACGTAATTGTTCGGAAAA
>CAMZDU010000245.1 GCA_947305445.1 uncultured Selenomonadales bacterium | reverse complement strand
CGGCGAAGAATATTTCCGCGAGCTGGAGCGTGCGGCAGTTCGTGAACTGAGCAGTCGACGCGGACTGGTGATTGCAACGGGCGGCGGCACCGTCAAGGACGAGGAAAATCTCCGACTGCTGAAAAGTTCTGGCGTGCTGATTTGCTTGACGACGGAGCCGGAAGAAATTTTTTCGCGGACTGCACGGCGCGGCGAACGACCGGTTCTTGACGGCGGCGGCTCCGAGCGGCTTGAGACGATTAAACGACTGCTTGCCGAGCGTAAAAAATTTTACGACCGTGCAGATTATCAAGTCGACACAACGGAGTGGTCGCCGTTGCAAATAATCGATGACATTTGCCGCTACCTTCGGCAGTTTAGGAGTTGAGCGCATGCAAATCAGAAAATGTACCGTCGACGAGGCGGCGGCTGTCGGCGAATTTTATGACGCTACCGTCAAGTTCATGAACGACAACGACGTCAACTATGCGAAGTGGATTTACAAAATTTTTCCGTCGACAGAGTACGCGCTCGACGCGGCGCGGGACGGTAATTTGTTCGTCTGCATGGAGGGAGAAAAAATTTTGGCGGCGTTCGTCTTGAGCGAAAATCCCGAAGGCGATTACTCTAAAGGCAACTGGTCGCAGAATTTGGCGGACGGGGAGTATTTGACGTTGCATGCCTTCGCGGTCGCGCCGAGTGTTTGGCGTCAAGGTCTCGGCAAAAAAATTCTCGGATACTGCATGAATTACGCCGCAGAAAAAAATTATCGCGCCTTGCGTCTCGACATTGTGCCCGAAAATTTTCCCGCGAAGAAACTTTATGAGTCGTGCGGCTTTAAATTCGCAGGTGCGGCTGATTTAGGGCGCGAGTTCTCCGGCATTCCGCAGTTCTGCATGTACGAAAAGCAATTAAAACTGCGGAATTAAAATCCTATCAGCTATAAGCTTAATTCGGGAGTTGATGATATGGAAAAAATTTTTGTGAACTTGGGCGCGGCGAGCTACGAAATTTTTATCGGCGAAAATATTTTGAGCGGCGTCGGCGAATTCGTCGCGGCAAAAAAATTCACGCCGAAAGCTCTGCTCGTCACGCAGGAAAAAATTTTCAACCTGCACGGCAGTGCTCTGACTGACGGACTGGACGCGGCGGGCATTGCTTACACGGTCGCGCAAATTCCCGACAGCGAGACTGCCAAAAATCTTCGCGAGGCCGAAAAACTTTTTACACGGGCGATTGAATTCGGACTTGACCGCAAATCCGTCGTGATTGCACTCGGCGGCGGCGTCGTCGGAGATTTGGGCGGCTTCGTTGCGGCAACGTTTATGCGCGGCATTCCGCTGATTCAAATTCCCACAACGCTTTTGGCGCAGGTTGATTCGAGTGTCGGCGGTAAGACGGCCGTCAATCACGCGCTCGGAAAAAATTTAATCGGCGCGTTTCATCAGCCGCGCGCGGTTTTCATTGACCTTGGCTGTCTGATGACGTTGCCCGAACGCGAAATTAAATCCGGTCTCGGCGAGGTCGTCAAGTACGGCGTCATCAGCGACGAAAATTTTTTTGCTTACCTTGAGGATAACGCTGAAAAAATTTTGCAACGCGACTTGAAAACTCTGGCGCACGTCGTCAAGCGTTCCTGCGATATTAAAGCTGCTGTCGTGGCAGCCGACGAACGCGAAGCGGGCTTGCGGCGAATTCTAAACTTCGGACACACTTTGGCGCACGCGATTGAAGAGCAAACTCATTACAAAAAATTTCGACACGGCGAGGCGGTTGCAATCGGCATGGTCGCCGCGGCTTTAATCAGTAGCGAACTCGGCAAAACTTCTGCGGAAAACGTCAAGCGGCTGGAAAATCTTCTGCAACGCTTCGGCATGTTCACGAGTTGCGCGGGACTCGACGCCGATAAACTTCACGCCGTCACCTTCCGCGACAAAAAAACCGTCGGCGGCGTTGTAAATTGGGTGTTGATGAAAAATTTCGGCGACGTGGAAATTTCAAGCGACGTGAGTGCGGCAACCGTCAAAAAAATTTTTGGGAGGCTTTGCAATGGAGATTCGGATTAACGACGACTTCGACTTAAAAAAAATTGCAGACAGCGGACAATGTTTTCGTCCGCGTGAAGTCGAACGCGGCGTCTACCGTTTCATCGTCGGCGAAAATATTTTGCATATCGGCGGCAGTGACGGAGTTTTCGACGCGGATTGCTCTGGTGACGATTGGGAGCGCGTCTGGAAAAATTATTTCGACTTTGCCACCGATTACAAAAAAATTCGCCGCGACGTGGAGACCTTCGCGGCGGGCAAGCCCTGCGAAAAAATTTTGCGCGACGCAACAACTTTCGGCAAGGGCATTCGTATTTTGAGGCAAGAACCTTTCGAAATGCTGATAAGTTTCATCATCAGTCAGCGGAAAAATATTCCGTCAATCAGAAGTTCCGTCGAGAAGATTTGCGCTCGATTCGGGCGGCGCGTCGGCGAGGTGTATCTTTTTCCGCGTGCCGAAGACATGGCCGGAGTGACGCTCGACGATTTGACGGGACTCGGTCTGGCCTATCGCAAAAATTATATTCTCGACGCGCTGGAAAAAGTTTTGAGCGGCGCGATTGATTTTGACGAGATTGAAACTTTTTCGGACACGGATCTTGTCGAGGAGTTGAAGCTGATTAACGGTGTCGGCGACAAGATTGCCAACTGCGTCGCGCTGTTCGCCTATCACCGCGTCGACCGCGCGCCCGTGGACGTGTGGATTAAACGCGCCATAGACGAGGACTTCGGCGGCGAAAATATTTTCTCTGCTTTCGGCAAGAACGCCGGCATTTTGCAACAGTACATCTTCTACTACAAACGGACAAACCCTCCACGATAATTGAGTCAACTTTCAATGAAGCCCAGCTTGCGCGAAACGACCGTCAATTCGCAATCGTGAATGACGACATTCAGCGCGGAAAAAATATTGTCCATCACGACATTTACAATCATCAGCGAGCCTATCATTTCCAGCGGCAAGCCGAGTTGTGTCAACAGAATGCTGAAGG